>WGCP01000026.1 GCA_015493715.1 Desulfobulbaceae bacterium | reverse complement strand
CGGGCAGGAGCTGGGCGGCAAGTTTTGCGGCAAAAAGGGGACCATTCCCTCCGCTTGCCCGTTCCCGGAAATGGGCGCCCGGAATAATGGTATAGGCTGCGGGAATATTCAATGCAGGATGGGCGGTATCAATAACCAGCACTTCCATACCGACGCGGTCCAGCGCCTGCACGCAGTTTATAATTTCCCGGTACATATCGCCATCTTTGACGTCCGCCATGTCCGCCAATGCGATGTGGTGCCGGCTGTCAATGACATAGCGGACCTCATCCAGGATGGTCGGTTTGGGGAGACCGGAGGCCACATAGTTTGCGTTGCTGTTGAAGTCGCCGGCCAGTTGGGCCACCTCGGTCAAGGCTCGGATCAGGGCTTTGTCGGCATCCGGAGTGGTTCCTGCGGTGAAGACGATTTCACTGCTGTGGGGAAAGGTGGCCGGGTCCCAGGCAAGGGCCGCCACTGTCGGGATGCCGGTATCAAGGGAAAAATCGTTGAGATAGAGCTGTATCCCCTGTTTGGTAAATTTTTCAATGAGGCTGCGGGCCACGGGATCCGTCACCGAATCCAGCGCAATGGCGGGCGTTTCCATCTTATCACGATTGATAACGGCGCAGACATGTCGCTCCACCACCTCGCTTACGCCCTGCAGGATAGCCTCCTCATAGGTATTGCCCGCAGAGGGCCCGTTAAACTCGTTGATGGCATAAAACCAGGAAAAAGGAATCAGAACTTCCTCATCCCTGGTCAGGTTTTTGGCCCAGGTCCAGCGCAGGGGTATATCCGTGAGCAGTTGTTCAAGGAGTTGTGCTGAATGGATCTTGTCATGGACCGATTGCAGGAGAATACCAATATCAAGAACCGGATAGCCGAGTTTCCGCATCTGCGCATAATCGCCGACAATAAAGTTATCCGCCTGTTGCAGAAAGCTGAAAAAACTGTAACGCTCGGCCAGTTCCATGCAGGCGCTGGCACGTGACTGTTCAGGAGTCGACCCCTTGCCCATCTGTTTTTTTGTACCGATGACATCCAGGGCATCCCGGCCGCAGACACTGAAATAGACGGGGATGTCGAGCCGACCGTTATCGATGCGCTTGACTTCCCGTAAAATATCAAGACCGGCCTCTTCCAGTCTGCGCTTGAAACGGCTTACGGTTTCTTCCGGTGAACAGGCCTTGTCCTGGTCAAAGGTATACTGTTTTTTACAGGGTTGAAGATGAATGATTTTTTTTTTCATAACAAATTGATTTATAGGGAAATAACCCCCGAAGTGATGCCCGTTCGGGCTATTTTCATTGTTCGAAGTCTACACGTATCTGTTGTGGCTGTTCCTGAAAATATGGACCGGTCATGCAGGTTAATCATTGTATCCGGCAAGCTTTAGGTACGCACGACGCAGTAGATCGAAGTTTTATGGTCGCCGTCTTTGAGTAGGCTGTGACTTTTTTCGAGTCCATCATCTGTTGACTGTTGTTATAACTCCTGTAAACCGTCAAACTCCGGTATGGTCATGCTTGGTAAAAATTCAGTTATCTCATATTGGGCAAGGCCTTTTTTGAAAAAGGGATCTTGCTCTATAATTGCGTTTATTTCTTCAATATTTTCTGCTGTTGCCAAAATAATCCCGCCGGTCCTTGGAATTTTACGACCTGAGGCAATAAATTTTTTTTGTTCATACTGCGCCGTTAAAAAAGCTACATGCTCTTGAAGTGACGCATCTATCTGCTCAAGAGAAACGATATAATTCAGAGAAATAATAAACATTTTTTGAATCCTTATACGATAAAATTGTTGGATAAATCAGCATGGCTGGAGCAGATTTAACCGCCACAGCCACAACAAATAAGCGTAGATTTAAACTGAACATATGGGATTCGTCATCCTCATGAAAAATGTTCACAAAAAGTTTTCAGCCGTTGTGACCAATTTACGGATGGAAAGGTGAGCAGGAGGCGTCGTCGTTCTTCTCCCCGGATGTCAAAAGTAATCCCCAGCGCCTGCGCCGGGGTCAGAGTGCCGAGCCTTTCCGGCCATTCCACCACGCACACCCCTGTCAGGGGGTCAAGATATTCAATAAGACCGGCGCCTTCGATATCATCCTCGCCGGTCAGTCGATAACAGTCAATGTGATACAAGGGACATCGGCCGGGATATTCGTGCATCAGGGAAAAAGAGGGGCTGCTGATATAATAATTGGATGGCACCTCAAGGCCATGGCCAATGGCCTGGGTGAGAGTGGTTTTCCCGGCTCCAAGACCGCCGTAGAGAAGAAGAACATCGCCCGGCATGAGCAATCTGCCCAATTGTCGGCCAAATGCCTCCATTGTCTCAAGGCCGTCGATAATTAAAGTATAACGGCTGGGCCTGGAATCAACCATTCTCGTCTGTTTCCCGGTTGGCACCGGTATGCGCGTTAGGGAGGGTAAAAATGATTTCAGTCCCCTGGTTTGGGGCCGTATGCACGGCAATGGTTCCGGACATCATTTTCGCCCGTTCCGTCATAACCGTCAATCCTATGCCTCGCTCATTTGCGGGTATGGCAAGAATTTCCTCTTTGGAAAATCCTCTGCCGTTATCTTTGATAACAAGTATGGCGCAGTCATCCTCAGGCTGAATGGCCAGTTCTACCATGGTTGCTCCTGAATGTTTGCCGCAGTTGTTCAACGCCTCCTGCAGGAGCCTGTAGATATGCAGGTGAAAATGCGGAGAAAAGATGGTGCCGGCAGCAGGCCCTTTTCGTCGACATTGGATGTTATAGAGATCGATAAATTGATCAACAAGGTATTCAATAGCCGAATCAAGACCAAGGTCGTCAATAATAACGGGGCTGAGGTTTTTTGACAGGCGGCGCACATTTTCAATAATTTCCTTAATAGCACTGCGAAGTTCCTGCAGGCGGCCAATAAGCGTTTCCTGAGAATCCGGTGCAGCGCCGGACTGCTTCTGTTCTATGACTCTGATCTGCAGTTTCAGAGCGGCAAGGGATTGGCCAAGTTCATCATGCAGTTCAAGGGCAATGCGCTTCTGTTCGTCCTCACGGGCATGAAGCAGGTTCCCTGAAAGGTTGCGTAATCTGGTCTCTGAATTGGTCAGCTGAATATTGGCCTCTTCAAGTAAACGGTTTTTTTCGCGCAGGGCATCGGCAAGTTGTTGATTCTCTCTGGTCAGCCGCCAGGTCTGGGTTGCCTGTTCAAGGATCAGACGCAGCTGGACGATATCCCAGGGTTTGAGCACATACTGGTAGATATGGCCCCTGTTGATTGCATCTATGATGTCTGAGACATCCACATAACCGGTGATAATAATTCGTACCGTGTCCGGATAACGGGCATAAATGGTGGAAAGAAGCTCAACGCCGGTCATTCCCTCCATCCGCTGGTCGGAGATAACAACGCTGATTTTCGGCTGCGCATGAAAAATCTCCAACGCCTCTTCACCGGAGGTGGCGGTTATGATGTCATACTCCTCTTCAAAACTTAAGACAAAATGCTCCGTATTGACCGGATCGTCGTCGACAAAGAGAATCCTGTCTTTTTCAGCAAAAAAAACAGCCTGTTGATTATCGTTTTCCATGACCATTGACCAAAAGCTATTTTTTAGGATCAGGTGCCGTCCACCAGGTCCAGAGAAACTGATAGGGAGTATAATACAACGGCAGTGTTTTCGGTTGGTTGAATATGTCTCTATAGGCAAGCCGGTGGGCGGCAAGATACCAGTTGGGAACCACATAATAGCCATACCAAAGTACCCGATCAAGGGCATGGCAGGCAAGGACAAGATCATGCTGCGTGCCGGCATAGACGATTTTATCGACCAGCGCATCCACTACAGGACTTTGTACTCCGGCAATATTTCTTGATCCCTGTCGCTTGGCGGAAGATGAGGCCCAGTAATCACGTTGCTCGTTGCCGGGGGATTGGGATTGGCCATAAACATTGACCACCATGTCAAAGTCGAATTTTTTTATTCGTTCGACATACAGGGCGGCGTCAATGGTACGATAGGTGGCCCTGATACCAAGTTTACGCAGATTCTTGACAAAGGGCGCCATAACGCGCTCAAAGGATTGACTGGCAAGGAGAATCTCAAAGGAGAGCTTGTGTCCATCCTTGTCCTGCAGAATTCCATTTTTCAGGCGCCATCCCGCCCCGGCAAGCAGTTTTTTTGCGCGGAGCAAATTCTTGCGCAGACTACCGGGCGGTCTGGTGGAAGGTGGCGTGGGCGGCGTGGTAAATACCTCGGCAGGCAATTGTTTTCGAAAAGGCTCCAGCAGGGCAAGTTCTTCTCCCTTGGGGATGCCGGTTGCGGCCAGATACGAATTGGAGAAATAGGAGTTACAACGAGTGTACTGATTGAAAAACAGAGTGGTGTTGGTCCATTCAAAGTCAAAGGCAAGGCCAATGGCCCGGCGGACCACGGGATCTTGAAAAATCGTTCTTCTGGTATTAAAGACAAACCCCTGCATACCGGCATCGTTTTTGTGGGGGAAACGTTTTTTGATCAGTTCACCATCGGCGAATCGTGGTCCGGTCATGTCTCGCTGCCACTGTTTGGCGATATTGACGTTCATGAAGTCAAATTCACCTGCTTTGAACGCCTCAACGCTTATAATCTGGTCTTTAAAATATTTGATGGTGATGGTGTCGAAATTAAACATACCCCGACGCACCGGTAGATCTTTGGCCCAGTAGCTTTTATTTCGTTCATAGGTGATGGATTTGCCGGGATGAACTTCTTTTATTGTATAGGGGCCGGAGCCGACCGGCGGCAGCATGACCTTTTGCGAATCCGAGGGATCAAAACCGTTTTTTTCATAAAACGCTTTGTTGAGGATGGGTAATTGGGCGGCAATGAGGTGCAATTCTCTGTTTGGTCGCACAAAATGAAACCGTATCCTGTGTTTGTCTAAAATTTCCGCGCCGGAGATATCCTGAAGGTAGATTTGATAAAAGGGATGGGCCTGTTTTGATTTGAGTATATCCAGGGAATATTTGACGTCCTGGACGGTCACCGGCGTACCGTCGGAAAATTTTGCCCGCTCGTCAATGGTAAACGTGACGGATTTTTTATCCTTTGCCAGGCTGATATCGCGCGCAATCAGACCATACTCGGCAAAGGGTTCATCAAGACTCGGCACGGCAAGGGTTTCAAAAACAAAGGTGTCAAGGCCAAAGGGTGGCGTCCCTTTAAGGGTAAAGGGATTCATCTTGTCAAAACCGCCGAGATCGTGCAATACCAGACGACCGCCCTTAACGGCCCTGGGGGAGGTATAAGAAAAGTGCGTGAACGTCGGCGGGTATTTCAGGTTGCCGTCAATGGATACGCCATGGGCGGCCAGGAGTTGACCTGGAGCAAGGAACAGCAGGGAAAAAAGAAAAATTATAGAGTATTGCATGGGCCTGTATTTAAGGGTAAAAGATCAAAAACGTGCGAATAAACAAGCAGGGATGGACCAAATTATACCGTCACAGTCACAACAGATAAGCGTAGACTGCAAACGATGAAAATAGCCCTGATCAACAACATGTTGTGGGTCATTTTCAGACAAAAGAACGATAATAAAACATCATGCACTCGGGGTTAGCATACTCGAAAACCTTTGTCATGGAAAATTTCCTTTGTTATTGAAAATAGCCGTCCAGACGGCGGAAAATCTGTCGGAAATGTCGAAAACGAAACGAATTGCCGCCACGGAATCAATAGCCGGCAGGACGTAAAAAAATTGACGGATAACGGCCTTGGGTGTAGTCTCTGCACCCGCAGGGACTGTGCAAAAATAACTGTAACATCCTGCTTGCCCTTTTACCCATTTTCTACGTTGCGTAAGGAGCTGAATAGAAGAAACTATGCAACTCATTACGCACCTTGAAAATGAACAAAATTTCAGCGCAAAATTGTTACACTTATTTCCTTACAGTCCCTTACTAAAAAATTATCGAATTTGAACCCCTGGTCTCTATGCAGGGACATTCTATGGAGGATATCATGGGCCAGACCATTGCTGAAAAAATATTTGCCGCCCATCTGCGCGATTCGCCGACACCTGATAATATGGTGCTGGGAATAGATGTGGTCATGTGTCACGAAATCACCACCCCCATCGCCATTGTCGATCTGATGGACAAGGGGATGGATCGGGTATTTAATCCCGACAGGATTAAAGCGGTCATTGATCATGTGACGCCACCCAAGGATTCCAAAACAGCGACCCAGGCGAAAATCATGCGCGACTGGGCGCGGCGACACGCCATCAAAGATTTTTTTGATATCGGCAGAAACGGCGTCTGTCATGCCCTGTTTCCTGAAAAGGGGTTTATCCGCCCCGGCTACACGGTTATTATGGGCGATTCCCATACCTGTACCCACGGCGCATTCGGTGCCTTTGCCGCCGGTATCGGGACCACCGACCTTGAGGTGGGAATCCTGAAAGGGGTCTGTGCCTTCAGGAAGCCGCGTTCCATGAAGATCGAGGTGGTTGGGGAAATGCAGAGAGGTGTGAGCGCCAAGGATATTATTCTTAATATCATCAAGCAGCTGACGGTAAACGGGGCCACTGATCTGATTATGGAATTTACCGGACCGGTGATAACGTCCATGGATATGTCCTCCAGGATGACCCTATGCAACATGTCGGTTGAGGCCGGCGCCACTTCCGGTATCTGCATGCCCGACCGGGTGACGGCCCAATACCTCTGGCCGTTTATTCAACAGGAGTATGCATCCGTTGAAGCCGCGGTCGAGGATTTCACCAAGTGGTGTTCGGATGACGATGCCGTCTATGAAAAGACACTTCGTATTGATGTTGGCACATTATCTCCGCAGGTGACCTATGATTACAAACCCGACCAGGTCAAGGATATTACGGAAATGGCCGGCACCCCGGTGGATCAGGTGTATATCGGTTCCTGTACCAATGGTCGTATTGAAGATATCCGGGCCGCTGCGTCTATCCTCAAGGGAAGGACCATTACCGACAATGTACGGGGAATCCTCACTCCCGCTACACCGGCAATATATTCACAGGCCCTTGACGAGGGATTGATTAAAATATTCATGGACAGTGGTTTTTGTGTTCTCAATCCCACCTGCGGCGCCTGTCTCGGCATGAGCAGCGGCGTTTTGGCCGAAGGCGAGGTCTGCGCTTCGACTACCAACCGAAATTTTAACGGCCGCATGGGCAAGGGAGGCATGGTCCACCTGATGAGCCCGGTAAGTGCGGCAGCGACGGCCGTGACCGGCGAAATAACCGATCCCCGCAGCTTTCTCGACAAATAGGGAACACCTGAGCAAGGAGAAAATGATGAAACAGTTCGGCGGAATAGCCACCTTCATAGACAGAGATGATATCAACACCGATGAAATTATCCCTGCCAAATACCTGACTGAAATTACCAAGCAGGCATTGAAACCGCATCTGCTTGAGGATCTCCGCCTGGAAGACGGCAGCTTTGATCCCCATTCCGAATCAGTACAAAACGCAACGGTTCTGGTGGCCAGATCCAATTTTGGTTGCGGATCATCCAGGGAGCATGCGGTCTGGGCCCTTGAGGTAAATAATATCACCGTCGTCATTGCCGGCAGCTTTGCCCGCATTTTCAGACAGAATATGTTTAACTGCGGAATTTTGGCCGTGGAGTTGCCGGATGAGGAGTTGGACCGGTTGTTTGGTCTTGCGCCCGAGGTACGAATCGACGTTGATCCGGCACGGGAAAAGCTGATTGCAACCGATGCCCGGGGAACCAAAATTGAGTGTTCATTTTCACTCAACCCCTTTGATCGCGAGCTGGTCGCCGCCGGCGGCTGGCTGGCTTATGCCGATGGAAAGTATTGACCTGGATCCAAGTCTCATCAAGATATCTATTATCCAATATTGACAATATGAACGAAAAAAGCGTTTGCTCTCGTCATAATTACCTCTTACCTTGCAGATAGGAGGTAAGAAGATATGGCACAGTTGCAATCGTATGCAACCGACTCCTTTCCGGAAAGGCTGCGCCTTTTAAGAAGAAAAAAAAACTGGTCCCAAGGACGGCTTGCTCGGAAAGTAAATATCGACGCACAGAGAATATCCAAATATGAACGGGGGTGTCGGCACCACCGCTGGATGTGTTGGTTGGTATTGCCCGCGCTCTGGAAGTCAGCCTGGACTACCTGCTGACAGGCAGAAGCTATGGGGCTGATAAGGTAAAGAATCCGCTGCTGATAGAAAAGATTGAAGAAGTGGACGAATTGCCGGGTAAATATCAACAGGGCCTGATTTCCGTACTGGAATCATTTGTCAAGCGTTATAAATTCGAGCTGCCGGCAAGCAACTGAGAGGATCGCATGCGTACCTTGTCCGTTAAATATCCGGGAACCATACCGGCAACGATCAATGTTTCTCCCGAGACTTTTGAAGAAGAGGCTAAAATGGCCATGGCGGTCAAATTGTATGAGCTTGGGAGACTTACCTCCGGCCAGGCTGCCGCTATAGCAGGTATCCCCCGTGTGGAATTTCTTTTGCAATGCCACAAGTTCGGGGTGGCCAGCGTGGAATGGAACAATGAGGAATTGGAAAACGAGTTCAAGGTCAGCTTTTGATGGGCGGCGCTCTTGTTTCCAACACCGGCCCTCTTGTTGCCCTGGCCATCATCGACCGGCTTGATTTGCTCCATTGTCTTTTTGATGAGGTCATAGTGCCGGAAGCCGTTCATTTAGAGTTATTGGAAGGGGGCGCAAAACAAGCGGGTGTTGCTGCGTATCGGCAGGCACACTGGATAAAAAACAGAAAATTGACAGAACCCCATGATCCCTTGCTTGGCTCGGTTCTGGACAAGGGAGAAGCATCGGTAATACAGCTGGCCAGAGAACGGAACATTGATCGTGTACTGATTGATGAACGGAAAGGCCGACAGATCGCCAGAGAAATTTACGGCCTGCAGGTCATTGGTTCTGCCAGGGTTCTGGTAGAAGCGAAGCGGCAAGGGTATCTCGACAATGTCGAGCAGGCTATCACAGCCATGCGGCAGCATGGGTACTGGTTACACGAAAATATAGTTGCCATGATTTTAAAAAAAGCAGGCGAATAATAGAAAACTGACACGATTGCCTCAATCAAATGGGCGCTTCGCGCATGGGATAAGTTCCCCGCCCACCTTTACGCGCCGGGTTCGTTGTTTATGCCGGGGCGCATTGTACCATTCCCTGCTTTTTGATCGTTACCTTGTCACACAGTTTGCGGTGAAAGAAAAACCGCAATCGATCCCGGTCAACCGGTCGGCATCATCATAGGTGTAGGTCGCTGTCTGGATCAGACAATTTGTTATTTTGTTTCATTGCTTGAAAAATGTGGTAGCTCATTAAAATCACAAAAAATCCATATGCTGGAACAGCTACAACAAGGCCATATAATAATGTCGGGGTGTTGAGATAGTAAACAAGAAATGAACCGACGACGATTTTAACAATTGACGTAGAATAAATAGTGAACGACTGTTGGAAAATAAAAAACCGAGCCCGGAGGGCCCGGTTTTCCAATAACCCCTAAAAGGGGATAAAAATGCTTTTGCCCCCTGAGGGGGAAAAAGTCGAGTCACCTCTTACTTATTTCGAATCTCTCAGTAATTAATACTTTGTACCATCAGCATCTTTTTCTTTCTTTTCTTGGTACTTTACATACTTGCGAATCTTTTCTTCATCAAGACCTACTGTATCAACGCAATAGCCACGCGACCAAAAATGATTTCCCCAATAGGGCATTTGTTTCAATTTGCGAAACTTTTTTAATACACGAATTGCCGTTCTACCCTTCACTGTACCCATGAAACTTGAAATGGATATTTTGGGTGGTATTAGTACAAGCAGGTGAACATGATCGATTTGAACATTCAACTCGATCAACTCACATTTTTGAACAGCTGTAAATGTTCTTATGCAATCTTCAACTTCTTGCTTGATACTACCCTCAAGAACTCTATAACGATATTTGGGACACCAAATTATATGGTACTGGCAATGCCATAACGTTTGTGATAATTTACGAAACCTACTCATTTGCTACTCCTTGGCTGTGGTTGTTGTCGAGGCAACTCAGCCTTGGAATAGCAATTTACTGATCAGAAGGCAAAGCCACTGATCTATGACCTTGCCCGGAGGGCAAGGTTTTTACTGGTAGAATAAAATATTCATCTTGCACAGTTAATCCTTTTAACTGCGCATAGATTGTGAAAACAATGTCAACTATAAGAAAAAATGCCATAATTAATCCTGATTACCACCGAAACTCAGCAAAGCCGTATCAGGGATAACATCGCTCAATATCCACTGTTTAATTTGACATAAAATTCACCTGTTACGCAGAGAGGTTCTCTTTGTTTAATCCCGCCAAGCGATGGTATCCCTTATTTCTGAGGATTGATGGTAATCAGATAATTAATTGCATGATAATCATTTATATGACCCGCTATAGCCATTGGTATTTAAGAAAATCCCACCTTCCCTCCTTTTTCTACAGGCCGACCTCTGCCAGTTGTTTCACCAGTTTTTTCTGTTCTCTGGAGAGTTTTTTAGGAATTTGAACACCAATCTTGACAAAAATATCGCCCCGTTTTCCATGGGGGCCGGCCGGTAGGCCATATCCCTTCAGCCGCAGTTTTGATTCCTGCTGTACCCCCGCCGGTACTTTCACTTTAAACGTCTTGCCCTCAAGGGTTTGCACCTCAATCTTTGTTCCCAGACAGGACTGGCTGAAGGGAATGCGTTTTTCCATGAGCAGATTGCCACCTTCCCTCGTAAAGACCGGATGCGGGGCAATATTTACCTTTAGATACAAATCACCCGCCGGCCCACCTGTATTTGATGGTGATCCCTTGCCGGAAAGGCGTAGTCTTTTGCCCGCCTCAATCCCCTTTGGAATCTTGACCGATATACTGTTCGTCCGCCCATTCTGCCGGAGGCTGATCGTTTTTTCCGCCCCCTGTAAAACATCTTCCAGGGTAACGGTAATCTCATAGGTCAGGTCGCTGCCTTTTTGCGGCTGCGGACGACAGGTTCCGCCCCGGCAGCCTCGCCCCATGGATGCCCCGGAAAAAAGGTCTTCGAATCCTCCCGCGCCACCGGTACGAAATCCCCCGGAGGTACGAAACGATCCACCGCCGAAACCAAACTGATTGAGAATATCGTTGAGGTCAAAGCCACGGAAAATATCCTCCTGGGAATACCGTTGATGAAAACCCGACTCCCCATAGGTATCATACTGCTGCCGCTTTTCCTTATCCGACAAAACAGCATAGGCCTCGCTTATGGTTTTAAATTTTTCTTCGGCAGCCTTGTCGCCGGCATTTTTATCGGGATGATACTTGACCGCAAGCTTGCGATATGATTTTTTAATTTCTTCCTGGCTGGCCCCTTTCGGTACGCCAAGTGTTTTGTAATAATCCATGGATTTACACGTTGTTATATGAAAAAAGGCGCTGAAACTTCTATTTCCGGCTTGTTTTCATAGGTCGTAGGAGTTATGGCTTAAAATTTCGTTTATCTCATCCAGCCATGCTGGTTACTCTGTCCCCATGTTAAACATAGACATAAACTAAATAGATTGAAGACAATGGAACCGGACTGTTGTTCTTTCCTGCCTCCCGAATTACTTGAGAGGTTTTTTGGTACTATAAGTTCAATTTTTTGTTTGTCCACCGGCAAGTCGGCAAAAACCGGCAATTAAAAAAGCGGTCCGTGCGGACCGCTTTTTTAAGGGATCGTCCGAAAATAAGTTGGACAATATCGCGTTCAGATTTAGGTCAGGTTTGTTCGATCTGATTGAACGAAACCGCAGACGTAGCAGGGCTACGATGAGGATTTCGTGATTGAAGAGCGGTCAAAAATGGCCTGAAGATGAGATGCGAGATGTTTAAGTTATTTCCGGACGGTTCCTCAGCGAGGTTCATAAATATTTTTTCAGGGCTCTAATATCAAGGGTAATTGTAGCCAAAACTGGCCCTTAATCTTTACCCAGGATAACATCGGGCATACTCAGCCTGGGTTGAAGGAAAAGTTTTTTCACCCGTTGCCTGAATTCTTCAGGAGTTATGTGCTCCTCGTGGGTTCCAAGTATTATCCGTATCTCCGGGAAAGTTTCTTCCAGCGCTTTTTTGTATTTTTCCTTAAACGGACAAAGAGATTTTATGCAATAGGTAAAATGAATTGCATCAATATGGAATTCCGTCAATGCCCGGATTCTTTGCAATAATTTATCCGCTCCCGTCAGGGTTGGACACCCTGGACAGTTAATGATGCCAACCAGTGTAAGGTTTTCATCTTCCGGATACCGGGCAAAAGCGCCTTTTCTCTTCCTGGAATCAGCAAGACAACTGACGGAAGAGCATCCCAAATCCTGGGTTGCGTTTGAGCATGTCAAAATTCCAATTCTGGCCATGTTTCCTGGTTTTGTGGTGTCCTGAATATAGAAAGAAAAAGGTGGCTGAAGGAATACCCTGCAATAACCGGGTTCCTAAAAAGGAACGTCATCCCCCGTGTTCGGCGGCTCCGGATAATCGGGGCCGGAACCAAACCCACCGCCGTTATCCTGACCGCCGCCGGTGAAACTTCCCTGGCCGTCACCATACCCACCTGATCCTCCTGATCCACCGGGACCAGGAGCACCCGCGCCTCGCGGAGAGAGCATCTTCATTTCCCGGGCAACAATTTCCGTAGTATATCGATCATTACCGTTCTGGTCCTGCCACTTGCGGGTCTGTAATTTGCCTTCTATGTATACCCGGGAGCCCTTCTGCAAGTAATCGCGGCAGATTTCCGCCAACCGTTTCCAGGCAATGACCCGGTGCCATTCGGTGTTTTCCTGCATCTGTCCGTCCTGGCCCCGCCATTTTTCTGTGGTTGCAATTCGCAAGTTGGCAACGGCTGTTCCGTTCTGGGTAAAACGAACCTCGGGATCCGCGCCTAAGTTGCCGATCAATATAACTTTGTTTACCATGATAATCCTATCTGTTGAAATGGTGAGGTGAATATATTACCGGCATAATAATACAGGAGCGCTGAGAAAACAATAGTCCGAAAAAAAATTCAGACGACATTACAGAAACAGGGATTTTTCAGTCAATTATTGTCCGGTCGAGCATGGCGCCGAGTCCGCCCCGGTCACCTGGACAAAAACCGAAAACCTGCTGCCAGATGGTATCATTTTCCATACAAAAATAGACACAGGTACCGGCTGCCGTATACTTTGCCAGCTCATCGGCAATCAGTTTGTACATTTCCACTCTTTGGTCACGAAAATAGCGACATTTTCCATCCAGGCCGTCAATGAACTCTTCATAAAAAAAGCGTGACCGGGGAAACCGGTCGGTGGCAATGTTTTTCAGGGAGGGCAGATACCTCAAGGCGCCCAGACTGATCCAGGCTATCCTGTCGGCCGGCACCTTGTCAAACAGGGCGCGGATGGTCTGTCGGTACCCGTCCTGCCACCCGTCGTGGTAGATGATGGGATCAAAATGAAAGGCAAGGCGATATCCCCAGTCCGCACATTGTCCGGCTGCAGTCAAACGCTCTTCAAGGCTGGCTGTACGTATTTCCTCAGCTTTCATAATGGGAGGGCTGTTCAGTGACCAGGCAACAATTGTGCGTCCCCTGTGATCAAGGCTGCGCAGATTTTCGATAACGGCGCTTTTGGTCTTTAATTCCAGCACTGCCCTGGTCTGAGTGCCCATAAAGGTGACCAGATGCCTGCTCAGTCCGGTAAGGGAATCCAGAGCAAGAGAGTCGGTAAATTCACCTGTGCCGATACGAAAAAAACGATCATCGGCCGCTGCAAGTCCCTGGGTGATTTCGGCAAACATATCCTCGATGTTGACAAAGAAACTAATCCATGGATTATTCAAATAGGCCTGCAAAATACAATAAACGCAGTCCATGGGGCAGCCCATGCCGATATTAAGCACCTGGTAATCACAACAGCGGTATTCCCTGGTGCCGGGGCAGGGTTTGAAAAAAGTGCCACGATTTTCAGCCAGCAACAGATGATGCTTGCCGGAACTTAGATTGTTCGGGTATTGACCCGCAATTTGCGGGGACCGACCCTGCTGTATTACCTGAACCGGCAGCTTGGTCCGTTGGAGAATTTCCCGGGTGTAGGGAAGATGCAGGCATCCTTCTTCCACGTGTAGGGTGGTAATATATCGGGCGGGGTCGCCATAGCTTGTTTTTATTGTCATTAATGGTCCTGTTGTTGTTCTGCGGGCCGGGCAGACTGATACTGTTCGGGCAGGGCAAGATACTGCTCCCCCTCCCGCTGTCGGCCATGTTTTATACAACCATTGCCGTAAATGCGACACTTTCGTTCCAGTTCGGCTACGGTTTCCTTTTCCTGGTCGGGAGCAAGAAGATTGTTCTCAAGCAGATTCCTAAGGGACCTGATACGAAATCGATCCATGCCCTGCCGATAGATCTGTGAAAGCTGGTCCGGCCTTCCACCTTCTTTTAAGGTCAGGGCATGATCCACGAGAAAAAAGGGAACTTCCCGGGCTATACGCAACCAGAGGTCATAATCCTCGCAACAGGGAAGTTCGGGATCAAAGAGCCCAAAGCGGTCAAAAAGTTCCCGACTGACCATAACCGTTGACATGCCGACCACACACATCTTCAGGCATGCGCTGAAGATAAAGCCGTTTGCCGGAGTATGTTTTTTCTTCTGATTGACCCGCACGCCTTTTCGAAACCAGATTTCCCGGGTGTGGGAAATACAAATAGCAGGATTTTTCTCATGTTCGGCTGCCTGGAGAGCGATTTTCCCTGGGTCCCACCAGTCGTCGGAATCAAGAAAACAGAAAATTTCGCCCCGGGCCTGCAGGATTCCGGCATTGCGCGCTGCCGCTGCACCTCTGTTCTTCCGGTGGATGAGGTGCACGGGAAATTCAGCCCGCCTGCATGCCTCCTGGATAACCCGGGTGGAGTTGTCCGTTGATCCGTCATCAATGATGATCAGTTCACCCGGCTTCCGATGCTGGTCGATAACGGAATCAATGGCCCGCTTCAGGTATCCGGCACGGTTAAATGTTGGAAGAATAACGGAAATCAAGGCGTTCACGGACAGTGGAATGAATTGCCTGCCGATATGCGGCAAACAATAGAGGTTCTACTTTGTTCCAGATTATTATGCACAAAGATGATCTTCTGTAGTATAATAATTCGTTAAATGCAAATACATCCGTCGACCTGAAAAAACAAGAGCTGCGGACAGAGAAATACTTTAACAGGGCGTTCTCTCTTCACGGCGTCCTTCATACAATTAATCGATTACCGGCAGGCTTTCATGGCAACCAGACTTCTCATTAACTCCAAGCCCTACGAAAACAGAATTGCCCTGCTTGAAAAGAATACCCTGCTTGAAATTCACCTGGAACGGCCGGCGGAAAAAGGCCTGGTCGGTAATATTTATCGTGGCCGGGTTGTCCGGGTCCTCCCCGGCATGCAGGCGGCCTTTGTCGATATCGGTCTTCAACGAACCGGATTTTTATATGTGGATGATGTCCATATCGAACACAACGAAATAGACAGACGGGCAACGAAACAATATCAGGGGTGCAATGTCCGACCGCTGGCCGGATCGCCTGATGGGGAAGTCATTGCCCGCTGCGATGCGCATCCATCCATTAAAGATCTTCTCCACGAAGGCCAGGAGATTCTTGTCCAGATTTCCAAAGAGCCCATTGGTACCAAAGGCGCGCGACTGACCTGTCACATTACCCTGCCCTGTCGGAATCTTGTTTTTATGCCGTTAACCGATCATATTGGTATTTCCAGAAAAATAATAGATGAAGATGTCCGACAGCGTCTTCGCGAGACGATTGAACAGCTCCGCCCCGAAGGGACCGGATTTATCGTCAGGACGGTTGCTGAGAACATCAGCAATGAGGAACTGGAAGCGGACATGGAATTTCTTCTCGTTCTCTGGGACGAAATCACAGCTGTTTCCTCCCGGGTCAAGGTACCGAGTCTTGTCCATCGCGACCTGGACATGGTCCTCCGGTCGGTACGGGACCTGTTTACCGAGGATGTAGAGGAACTCATCATTGATTCGCAGCCCGTCTATGAAAGACTGTCTTCATTTGTCCAGACATTTGCCCCGCATCTGATTGGGAAAATAACCTATTATGACAAATCAACCCCGCTCTTTGACGCCTATGGCATCGAGGGGGATATCAATCGGGCGATTGACAGAAAAGTCTGGTTGCGTTCAGGGGGATATATTATTATTGAAACCACGGAAGCGCTGAGCGTTATTGATGTAAATACAGGAAGTTATGTGGGGAAGAATGACCTGGCCGAGACGATCTTCAAAACGAATATGGAGGCGGTCAGAGAGATTGCCTACCAGCTCAGGCTACGGAATATCGGCGGCATAATCATTATAGATTTTATCGACATGGACAGCGAGGCACACCGGGAACAGCTCTATATAACCTTTCAGGAGGCCATGCAGTCGGACAAAAACCGGGTCAACATCCTTAAACTTTCCGAATTTGGCCTGGTTCAGATGACCAGAAAACGGTCCTGCCAGAGCTTGGATCAGATGATCTGCGAACCCTGCTTCTACTGCGGTGGCGAGGGTAAAATTAAATCCCGTCGTTCCGTCTGTTATGAAATTTTCCGCAAAATTTCCAGAGAAGAAAAGACAATCGGTGGTTATAATGTGACCATCAAGGTTCATCCTCAGGTTGCGGATATGTTGCTGACCGAGGAAACCGAGCATGTTGAACGATTGGAACGGGAATCGGGCAAGCGATTTACCATTCTGCCGGTACCTGATATGCATAGAAAACGTTATGAAATTATATGGAATGAATAATTTCGACCATAGCCTGATACAGAAAGCATACCTTTAATTTCTTGATAGAAGACAAACATGACCCGTAAAAACAGACTCAGACGTCGCGGCAAAAGTCATGCCGGACGCAATATACTGCTCACTCTGCTGGTTCTCCTTATTGCCGGACTTGGAGCCGCCGCCTTTATCCTTTTTGAGGCTGAAAAGCCGACCGTCACCATAAAAAAGGAGGTCCGTTTTTTAGGCTCCCATATAGAAATACCCTTTATCGCAGAAGATCAAAAGAGTGGCCTTGCCTCCGTGGTTTTTGCCATAGAACAGAATGGGCAACAGAAACAACTTTTCAATCGGACCTTTCAGAGAAAGGCATGGTTCGGTGCCGCCGGTCCACATGGTCTTGCTGAAACCGTTGAGGTTGATGTCCGTAAGACAGGGGTTAAAGACGGCAAGGCAACACTGGTTATTACCGCCAGAGATTTTTCATTAAACGGGATGTTCAAAGGAAATGAAACCATCCTGCGCCTGCCGGTAACCGTAGATACCAGGCCGCCCCGGGTGGCCATCGACCATGCCCAGCAGTACATGCGTCCGGGCGGCTCCGGCATCGTGACCTATACCCTGTCGGAACCGGCCGTTAAACATGGCGTCGAGATCGATAAACTGTTTTTTCCCGGCTATCCGCTGAACGGAAAAAATCTGTTTGTTGCCTATATCGCCCTGCCCTGGGATAGTGGAAAACCTGAAAAAACGCAGGTAATAGCCATTGATGAGGCCGGTAATACCGGCAAGGCCGGTTTTTCGATTACTCTTCGTAAGGTGCCGGAAAAAAAGGATCGGATCAATGTCAGTGAAGGGTTTCTCAAGAGAAAAATACCTGAATTTGAAGAACACTATCCCGAACTGACGGGAAGTCTGCTTGAAAAATACCTTTTCATCAACAATGAAATCCGCAGACGCAATGCTCAGACCATCAAAAAAATATGCAGAAAACCCTCACCGGAAAGGTTCTGGCATGATCGTTTCATCCGTATGCCCGGCGCCGGCAAGGCCGGATTTGCCGACCAGCGTACCTATTATTACAAAGGGAAGGTCATTGATCATCAGACGCATCTCGGCATGGACATTGCCTCCACGGCCAGGGTTGCCATCAAGGCCGCCAACAGCGGCAAGGTTGTCTTTGCCGACTATCTCGGTATTTACGGTAATGCCATCATACTTGATCATGGCCAGGGTATCTTCAGTCTGTATGCGCATCTCAGCCGTATTGACACAACTCTCGACACCATGGTGGCCAAGAACGACGTCATTGCCCGCTCCGGCGCAACCGGTATGGCAGGGGGCGATCATCTCCATTTTTCCATGCTGATTAACGGAATTTTCGTTACCCCCAAGGAGTGGTGGGATCAACACTGGATCGATGTCAACATTAAAAATGTAATCGGCAAATAAAGCCTGTATCATCGTTAACATACCCGCCGGTTTTCACCTGGCCGATCAGTGAACGCACCCATGCCCCGGATACGTCTTCCCCTTCTGCTTTATTCCTATATCGCCACGGAACTACTGGCCCCTTTTTTCGCCAGTTTTCTTATCCTGTATGGTGTTTTTTTTCTCGTTCGTCTGATTCCCCTGCTTGATGTCGTCCTTGGACTTGGTATCGGTTTTGCCGATTTCATTCGACTCTTTTCCTATATCTTTCCCCACATGCTACTCTATGTCATTCCGATGGCAAGCATGACCGGGGTTATCATCGCGTTCACCCGCCTGACCAATGACCGGGAAATCCTTGCCTTTAAGGCATGCGGTATCAGCCTGCGGCAGATGTTGCCTGCCGTTATCATGGTCGCCGGGTCAATTTCCCTGCTGACCGGTTTTTTTTCCATCCACCTCATTCCAGCCGGCGAGGTGGCGATGCGCCAGTTGATGTTCCAACTTGCCAAGGAAAAAATCGACAAGGGGATCAAGGAAAAACAGTTTACCGAAGCCCTGGGCGATCTGGTTGTATACGTGGACTCCATTGATGATAAAGAAAACTGGCATGGTGTCTATGTCTCTGATATGCGCAATCGCGTCCAGCCGATTATTACCATGGCCAGAGAGGGGCACATGGTGGCGGAGGTCAACAAGATGCTGGTCACCATTGTTCTCCGAAACGGCACCCTGCACAGCACCGACGGCCTCGACAACCAGATTATCCATTTTAAACGGTATCAGTTGCAGATTCCCCTGCGGCCGCCCACCAAGATCGACGGAGATGACGTCACCGTTCTTGATCGCGGCAGCATGACCCAGGCCCAGTTACAAGCCGCCGGGCATGATCCACACCTGACCCCGAAAAGAAGAATTCGTTATCTCAGTGAATTTCACCATCGTCTTGTTCTACCGGTGGGCTGTTTTATCCTCAGTTTGTTGGGTATGCCGCTTGGGTTGCAGGCGCGACCCGGCAAAAGAGCCATCGGCATACCCATCGGACTGTCGATGTTTGTCCTCTATTATATTATTTATACGGTTGCGCAAGTCCTGGTCGAGAACCAGGTTATTCCTCTGGTTTTGGGAATGTGGTCACCGAATATTATTTTTTCCATCCTCACCCTATATATTTTTTATCGAACGGAAAAAGAGCGATCAATTCTTCCCAAGCCCCTGGCCGACATGCTTGCCCGATTGCATGAACGTTGCATTACGCCGGTCACCCGCCGGATAACAGCCAGTGTTCGACAACTTTTGAGCAGACGGAAGAAAAATAAAAAAGATCGGCTTGAAAAAGGTCAGACAAGCACCGAGTTACTGATTCATGCCAACAGCCTGTCCATGGTCTATCACCTGCCGGGTTGCGAACACTATGAATGTGAAAACTGCACAATTCAGTTTATCAATGTGAAGGTTGCCGAACAGGCTGGTTTCAAGCCTTGTCGTTTCTGTAAGAAACGTATCTCTACACAGCTGGAATCTGCAGACTCATGAAATACGGCATAAAACTTGCGATAACCGGATTGCTCCTGTTTTTTATTTTGCAACAGGTCAATCCGCAACAAACCTGGCATCAGATAGCCTCCATCAACCCGTTAATACTGCTGGGAGCGCTTCTTCTGCAGATCTGCAGTAATACCGTTGCCGCCGGGCGATGGTTTTTGATCATGCGCAAAATAAATTTTACCCAGCCCTTCTCCTTTTTTCTGAAAAGTTATTTCAAGGGGGCGTTTTTTAATCAAGGACTGCCGACAAGTATCGGTGGTGACGGCCTGCGTATCCTTGACTGCGCCCGTACCGGGCCGACTGAAGACGCATTTTTTGGTGTTTTCATTGATCGAATCATCGGCCTTGCCGGGCTTCTTCTTTTAAACATTGCAGCCCTTACCGGGAACAGAACCATTCTGCCTCATAGAATAACGATCCTGCTCTTCTGTATTCTGCTGCTCATGCTGGCGGCTATCATCGGCCTGTATTTTCTCCGTAAGCTGCCCTTTCTTGCCCGCTTGCGTTATTTAGGCTACCTTACCCGTTTGTCCGATCGGTACTACCAGGTTTATTCGACATTTTCATCAGCCGGTATTCAGCTCTTTCTTTCAGTACTGACGCACCTCCTGGCCATGACAGCCTTTTATCTGCTCGGCCGGGGCATGGGGCTTGCGTATCCTCTTTCCATCTATCTGGTTCTGGTGCCGCCTGTGGTTCTGCTGACAATCCTGCCGGTATCCCTTGCCGGTTGGGGTATTCGGGAAGGCGCACTGGTCGGTTTTTTTCTTCTTATCGGGGCGGACAAGGCCAAGGTCATTTCCTTTTCACTGCTCTATGGACTGACGGCCCTGGTTGCCTCTCTGCCCGGACTTTTTATTTATCTACGCCAGAAACACAGCCTATAAATCACAAGGTATAGAACAACTATGAATGTTGACACCATGCGGGCCGTTGATAAATGGGCCGGAATACCTCTGACCTTCCTGCTGACCCTGCTCAACCGCTTGATTGCGCTTGTCAGACCGACCAGGTCCAGATCAGTAGAACGCATTCTCTTTATTGAACTTTCTGAAATGGGTTCGACCATTTTGGTTGATCCGGCCCTGCAAAAGGCAAAAAAAGAGCTTGATGCCGAACTCTTTTTCCTCATATTTGAGAAAAATAAGGGCAGTCTTGGACTGACGGCAACCATTGCGCCGGAAAATATCCGCACCTTGCGGGAGAACAACCTGTTCTTCCTTATTTTAGATACGATGACTTTTTTCTTCTGGTGCCGAAAAAAAGGGATAGACACTGTTGTTGATCTTGAGCTCTTCTCCAGATTTACAGCGCTTCTTTCCGGACTTTCCGGCTGTTGCCGAAGGGTTGGTTTTTACGCCTTTCACAATGAGGGATTGTATCGGGGCGAACTGTTGACCCATCGTATCGCCTACAACCCCCACATCCATATTGCGAAAAATTTTATCGCCATGATCAACGCCCTTCTCTCTGAAGAGAAAGAAGTCCCCTACTCCAAAAAGCGAGTGGAGGATAGCGAGCTCATCCTACCACAATACAGGTGCCCGCCCGATGAACCGGCCCACATGCGTAAACTGCTTGCAAAATACACTGGTACCGTCATTGCTAAGCAGGCGCATCTGGTGCTGATCAATCCCAATGCCAGTGAACTGCTGCCGCAACGTCGATGGATGCGGTCTCGCTATGAAATGTTGATAGAGAAAATTCTCGCCCACCGGCAAGACGTACTGGTCTTGATTACCGGCGCGCCGGGAGAACGTGACGAGGCAGCAGAGATGTGCGCACGGATTGGTTCGGACAGGTGTCTCAACTGTGCCGGCGCCTTGAAACTTGCAGAGCTGCCGATATTGTATTCCATGGCTGCCCTGATGGTAACCAATGATTCCGGGCCCGGCCATTTCTCCGCAATTACTCCCCTGCCGACATTTGTCCTTTTTGGTCCGGAAACACCGGCCCTGTATGGTTCTCTGGGTAACTCCACCCCGATCTTTGCCGGGCTTACCTGCTCGCCCTGCGTCAGTGCGGCCAACCACCGGAAAACACCCTGCACCGACAATAAATGTCTGCAGGCAATAACAGTCGAGCAGGTCTTTTCCGCCGTCCGACCGGTCCTGGATGAACTGCCGGCAGCGGCCGAACAACAGAAAAAATAACCGTGATATTCCTTACCAATTTTAAACCTCTTTAATCATAGCTGAAAATGCAGACGACAAAACAGTGGAACTGCATGATTGCCTCATGGCTGGTAATCACCATTGCCCTGGTCATCCGACTCTATATCAGCAGTCGGTTTCTTCTGGATCCGGATGAAGCAAACTACTGGCAATGGAGCAGATACCTTGCCCTGGGGTACCATGATCATCCTCCCATGATCGCCTGGACCATCCGGTTGGCAACCGAAATATTCGGACAGAATGAATTCGCCGTCCGCTTGCCGACCATTCTTGGCCTTGCTGTTACCTCAATCTATATCTTTCTCTTTGCCGCCCGCTGGTTTTCCTGTCGATGCGGATTTCATGCCGTTCTTCTTGTCCAGGGTATTTTACTGTTTAACGGTGCCGCCCTCATTGCCACCCCGGACGGCCTTCTCCTGCCCTGCTGGGCAGCGGCCTGTTATCACAGCGCTATGGCTTTGAGTCACCGCTCACCCGGGCACTGGCTTGCATGCGGTATCTGGTTCGGCCTGGGGTTGTTGTCCAAATATACCATGTTGCTCTTTCTGCCTTCCCTGTTTTTCTGCATGCTTGCCACCCCGTTTTACCGCAAACAATTGGCAACTCTCTGGCCCTGGCTTGGCCTTGTACTCGGTTTTGCCTGCTTTACGCCGGTGCTGCTCTGGAATGCCGACAACGGATGGGCCTCCTTTCGACATGTTCTGTACCAGGGAGGCATGGGGAAATCCAGTTTTCTCACCCTGCGCTATATCGGTGATTTTCTCGGAACCCAGGCCCTGTTGCTCTCCCCCCTGGTCTTTGTCATGCTGCTCGTGGCATGGTTTAGCCGCATAGATTCCAATCGTCTCAAACCGGCTGATGTGTCCTTTCTTCGCTGGATGTCGACAACCACCTTTGTCGTTTTTCTCATCCTCTCTTTTCATGTGCGGGTCTACGGCAACTGGGCCGCTCCAGCCTACATTACCGCCATTGTTCTCCTGTCCGCCCTGTACAGCCCCGGTCGTGCAGGATCCCGGCCCCACTCCAGCATGTTCTGGAATTTGAGCGTTGTTACGGCTTATGCCATGACAATTCCCCTTCTCCTGCAACTCGTCTACCCTGTTTTGCCGCTGCCCATTAACCTTGATCGCATCGCCAGGGAAACAACCGGCTGGAATAGGTTGGGACAGGTGGTAGACCAGGCATTACAGACCATGCCCGATCTGAAGAACACCTTTGTCTTTGGTCTCAGGTACCAACAGGCAAGTGAACTGGCCTTTTATATGGCAGGACAGCCGAAAACCGTGTCTATCAACAGATGGGCGCG
>WGCP01000025.1 GCA_015493715.1 Desulfobulbaceae bacterium | reverse complement strand
GAGGCCTTGAAATTACTGCATAGATACCCTTGGCCCGGCAATGTACGTGAGTTACGAAACGTACTGGAACGCATCGTTCTGACCTGTAAGAACGGCACGATAACCACAGAGATGCTACCGGAGAAAATACGAACCCGTAAAAAAGAAAACGGTGAAAAAACCGACAACCCCCTGGCGCTTCCCGAACAGGAAAAACACCTGATCCTGACCACGCTGCAAAAAGTGGGCTGGAACCAATCCGAATCAGCACGCAGGCTGGGCATTACCCGAAATACCCTGCGCTATCGCATGAAAAAATATAATATCAAGCGTCACCCAAAAGAGACAGGCCGAACTTGGTGAAGTAAATCATCCTTCCAGTATTGACCAGCCTTATTTGCGCTCCACATCTTCGCCGATTCATGCCAACAGGGTAAGCTCTTCACCATGTTCAAATTTTTCCCGGAGCATGGCCAAGGTAATACCAAGCTTCAACTGATAATGCGGCTTGTCGACAAAACGTGACCAGTCACCTCCCCATTCGATCTCTTCCGACATCCCTGCTTTCGCCGCCTGATCATAGAGAATGCCATGGGTAATATAGCCGCCGGTCTCGGTGAAAATACCTATATCCCAGGCAATGCCGAAGTTATGGTTGCTTCTCCCGCCCCGTGCATAGGTAACTATAGGACCGGGGTTGCCGTACCTGCCCTGCCGGAACAGTTTATTCTGCTGGGCATAAGTTCTGGATCCGGAAATAATCGAGGACAACGTTTACCTGTTCATGCGCGGCGTCCGTGCCCGGTGAAAAATAGAGAATGAGACCTTCAACACCCTGAAGAACCAGGGATATAATTTTGGTCACAACTACGGGTTGGGTAAGCAGAACTTGACCGAAGTATTTGTTCATCTGGTTATGCCGGCGTTCCTGGTCGATCAGATTCAGCAACTATGCTGCCCCTTGTTCAATGCTACCTGGAAGAAATAAAAAAGCAAACGATCTCTGCGGGAGAAGGTACGGAGCAAGTTCCATGAATTTTCCATCCAGACGATGGAGGAGCTTTATCGATCCCTGTTGGAACATAAGCAGATTCCGTTATTGAGGTAACGCGGTAACCGTATATTTCAAAGCTTACTCCCCGGTTTGAAAATAGCCAGCCGGGACGACGGGACAACTCCGTTTAAAAAATGGTAATTGTGCCAAGATTTGGCAGTATTCGTGGTCATGCTGCCGTGAAGAGCATGTTTTCTGCCCCGGCAACATCTTGGCGGTCAAATTTTATACTCTCAGACGGCTAAACAGTACCGTTCGGGAATAGCTGGTGCGTAACATGCTTTTAAAACTGTGATCTCACCAACAAAAAAATCTTTCTCATCTCTTTCTTTCACAGCAGGTGATTCATCAACAGGCCAACCAACAGCGCTCCCAATACATAGGCGACATAGGCATTGAGGCGCCCCTGGTGCATACCGGCAAAAAAACGGGCGGTAGCCATTGCTGTTTTGCGCCCTGGAGAAAGCAGGAGACGATCCAGAATATGGGTATTTTCATCCTGACGGCGAATAGCGGTGCGAAAATGTACCCCCACCGTTTCACGGGTATCTTCCACGATGGTAGGACGAAAAACAGACTGGAAAACAACCCGCACCGGATTTGAGAAACCAGTGGCGGTGTAAGTCATTTCCGGCAGCAAACGACGAATGCCGCCATCCCAGCATGGCCGTCTAATTACCAGCCGCCGCCATCCGAAGACCAGATTTACCACCACAAACAAGATGAGCAGCATAGCGGCAAGGACAATAAAGAGGTAGGTAGGCGCGGCCGCGAAAATAACCGGATTTTTAGCGCCGCCCCGGTGGAGAATAACCAGCCCCGGCCCAGGCGCTATTTGCTGGCCCACCTGGGCGCCGAGGTCGTGAAAGTCATGGCGAAAAGCAGCCGGTAACTTTTCATGACCAGGGCTGCCGCTGAAAAACGGCGGCACAAGCGTCGCGGCCACGTTTACCGCCGAAACGGGCTGAATGGCTCGATTCAAGCCTCCGATTACATAAGTCGGCAGGATGCCCAGCAGGAGACAAAGCACGGAAAGAATTGCCATAGAGGCCAGCGCCGACGATTGCGGTTCTGTTGCCTCTTCGGCTTTTTTGGAGCGGGACATGCCCAGAAATCCCATAGCAAAGGCCTTGGCAAAACAGGTTACCGCCAGGGCGGCAGTCAGAGCTAAACCGGCGCCGCAGAGGGCAAAGACAATTTTCTGAGGGATGGAGAGCAGCTCGACGCTGCGCAAAAGCGTCTGCAGGGTGAGCCATTCGCTGACAAAGCCGTTGAAGGGCGGCAGGGCGGCAATACTCAGCACTCCCGTCAGAAATAATAACGAGGTAATGGGCATCCGCCGGATCAAGCCGCCAAGCCGGTTAAGGTTGCGTGTTCCGGCCCGCTCATTCACCACCCCTGCCCCGATCAGCAGGAGTGTTTTGTAAAGTGAATGATTCGTCATATGATAGAGGGCCACCAAAAAAGCGAAACCGGCGAGAACGGGCTTATTACTGGCAGTAAAGACAAATCCCGCCCCGAAACCAACCGTAATAATCCCGGCGTTTTCGATTGAACTGTGGGCCAGCATAGTCTTTACATCATTTTCCGTGGTGGCATAGAGTATGCCAAGCAGCGCCGTGATGGTGCCGACAATGAGCACAACAAGACCGGGGCCGACGGACAGCATCGGCAAAAGATCCCCGTTAAAGCGGAGAATACCGTAAAGGCCCAGATTCAGGGTTGCTCCGGCCAGAAGCGGCACAAAGGCGGCAGGCGCGGCGGTGTAGGCCCGTGGCAGCCAGAGATTCACCGGCACCAGACCCGCCTTGACCCCAAAGCCGAAAAAGGTCAGTAAGAAGATTATCCAGCGCGTCGCGGCAGAGATTTGTCCCGTGGCACCGGCATGTTTCAGGGCGGTGAATTCCAGCGACCCGGCATGACCGGCGAGCAGCAGCATACCGAGGGCTGCGGCCAGCGTACCGGCTTCACTCATCACCAGCAGCATATATCCGGCCCGGCTGTTTTCATCCTCCTCATATTTATAGGCCACCAGCAAATAGCAGAGAATGGACATGATCTCCCAGGCCAGGAGGAATGAAAACACATCACCGGCAATGAGAATCCAAATAATGGCGGCAAGCAGAGAAAAATACATCAGAGCGTAGACTTTGAGGTTGTAGCGTTGCAGCAGAGACAGCAGTATGGAGCCGGAAAAAATAGAGACCGCGAGAAAAACCACCCCGGCCACCAGCAGGAATAGGCCGGACAAGGGGTCAAGGCGGATGACGACAGGGCCAAGCGCGGGGATAGTCCACAGCGTTTTTTCAAGAGCTGAGGCGGCAAAAAGCGCCCGACCGCCGCCGTCAATGAGCAGAAGCGCCGTCAGGCTACCAAACCAGGCGATAACTTTTGGGCTTTGACGCTGCGGAAAAAGCAGCGCCAGGATGATACCAAGGCCGCAAGCCGCCATAATGTAGAGAAAGATGGTAAAATTCATCATACACGCTCCTTGGGAATAACCGGCAGTTCAGGGGACGTCAGCGCCACCGGGGCCTTACGCCCGACAACTGCCAGCAGCCCATGCAGAATCGCCAGGGGCGGCGGGGGCTGACCGGGTATTTCAATATCCACCGGCAAAATTTGGCCGATTCCTCCGGCACTGACAAAGCTTGGCCCGAACACGCTGCCGGAAAGGGCGCAAGTTCCCACCGCCACCACCCGCTTCGGGGTTGGCATGGCCTCATACGCTTTTTGCAGCGCCACACGCATTTGATCGCTGCCCGGCCCGACGACGAGGAGAACATCCGCCTGCCGCGGGGTCGGGGTAATAAAAAAACCAAGCCGGTGCATATTATAATAGGGGTTATTGAGTTGTTTGACCTCGTGGAGACAGGCACCGCAATCACCGGCATCAACAACCAGGATATTGACTGAGTGGCGGAATTCATTGCCCGGAAGCTCCGGCTGCTCACCCCCAGCGGCCAGCCCGGCCCATTCGTACCCCTGCTGCCACACAACAGCCATGGCGGGATCATTCCGGCAGCGAGAACAATGCACGCAGCGCCGATAATCCACCACAAGACGCCGGTCTATCTCGCTCAGGGCCTGAGTCGGGCAGCGCTCAATCAACTCTGCAATCGTCCTGGCCGGATAATCGCCGCCTATGGGCAGTCCGGGGGAAACCCCCGCCGCTGTCTCTTGCCGCTTGGGATAAGCCGTGGTCTTGATCCCGGTTTGAATGCCTCTGCGCACCCATTGACTCATGATTTTGCTCCTTACTGGTTAGCGGTCATTTTCGGCAACAGATAAATCCAGCGTTGCCAGAATAATGGGTAAATCCTGAAAAGCAAAATTCTCAACACTGAGATGAAACCCATGCCAGTTAATAAAGGATGGCGGGTTGATCCGATAACGGGCCACCCGGCCGTCTTCTCCCAGGCGCAGCCAGTGGAAAGCGGCCCCCCTGGGGGCCTCCGCCCAGCCTAAAGCCGCCCCGGCCCGCAATCGCACGGGGACTTCTACCGACCCCGGCTCCAGTGCCGCAACGACCTGTTCCATAAGCTGAACGCTCTGCCTGGACTCCTCAAAGAGAATCCGCAGCCGCGCGTAACCATCTCCTTCACGCTCCTTAGGGGTCTCGAAGCTGAAGCGCTCATAACCGCTGTACGGCTGTATTTTCCGCAGATCGTGCACCACGCCCGAGGCCCGCGCCAGCGGCCCCACCAGACTATGGTTACGGGCCTCAGCCGTGGAAATAAAGCCAACTTCTTCGAGACGATCCAAGAAACTGCTGGAAAATCGCAGCATCTCTTCCAGGCCCTCTAACCGTCTCAACACCTCCTGACATTTACGGAGCGCATCCCGACAGGCCTTGTTGTCTAAGTCCTGGGTCATTCCACCGAGAGCCGCCAGACCGAACAGGTAACGATGCCCGGCCAAGGCACCGCTGAGTCTTAGCAAATCCTCTTCGAGAATGGCCGTCTGGCTGGCAGCCACCGCGAGAGCGGTGGATTCACAAATAGCGGAAATAGCGCCCACATGGTGGCGAAAACGTTCAAGCTCAGCAATAAAAATCCGTAAAACAGCCGCCCGGACGGGAACCTCAACCGCACAGATATTTTCGACGGCCTGACAAAAAGCCAGAGCATGCGCGAAAGCGGTCGTGGCGGAGAATCGTTCGGCTAACAGCAGGACATCTTGTGCTGAACGACCTTCGGCTATTTTTTCAACGCCGCGATATTTATAGAATAAACGGGAAAAGGCGCGAATCACATCCTCGCCCACCGTCTCCAGCTCCAGGTGAACAGACTCGTTGGCCCCGGCAAACACCGGCCCTATGGGCATGATGAAAGAGCCCGGCGCCTGAACAATGCGGCGCGGCCGCCAATCGGGATCAGGTCGACGCCCGGCTACCGGAGTTCGCGCGTTAAAGCGATGGCGCATGGGCTCAACCCCTTCCTGCCATACATCGTTATGGAGGACAAAATCGCCTAACAGCGGATGCCCCTCAAAGGTCAGGCCGAAGAGATCCTCAATTTCCCGTTCCTGCCAGGATGCCGCATGTACCATAGTACTGATGCTGGGAAAGGTGTTTACCGCCAATGGCCGGCGCGCCATCACCTGCACCCAGCCACCGCCCTTGACCCCGTAAAATATATGGCGCAGCTCCCATTCCTCAGCCCCTTCTTCCGCGATAGTACCGCAAAAGGGCAGGGAGGCCACTGTAAACAGCCAGCCGCAGAGATCCCGCAACAGGCCGATATCCGGTTCAATCAACAAAAATCTCGGATCGCCGCCGCCCTGTATCTTCACCCCGGCAGGCCAGCTCCGGGTAATTTCTTTTTCAAGCTCGGCAAGATTCATGGCATCCCCCCTGTCAGGTTGGAGACGGCAAAGGTCAGCAATTTATGGAGAGGCGCCGGTTCATAAACGCCGAGAACAAGAACGGGAACGACAGCCAGAACAAGAGCCAGAGTACAGCTAAAGGGCACCGAGCCGGGGGCTGCGGCGTTAACCGGAGCCGGTTTGCCGAAAACCATCCGGGTCACATGCAGCAGAATACCGAAGAAGGCCACGACAATGAAGAGGATCAACAATGAAATCACGAGATAATGCTGTTGGGCCACCCCGGCTCTAAAAATGGAAAACTCGCTCAAAAACACGGCGAAGGGCGGCGCCCCGCCGATGGCCAGAGCCCCGAAGAGCAGCGCCAGGCCGGCCACCGGCGAGGTGCGGATCAGGCCGCGTATCTCGCCGATTTCCCTGGTACCGAAAACCAGCAACACAGCACCAGCGGCCAGAAAACAGAATGATTTTGTCAGGCCGTGACTGAGCATTTGCAGCAGGGCGCCGTAACCTCCGGCCTTGCCCCCCAGCCCCGCAGCGACAAAGATGATCCCCATATGCTCAACCGTTGAAAAGGCAAAGAGCCGTTTATAGTCGCGTACCTGCAGAATAAGAAAAGCCGCCACACCAACGGAAATCAGGCCGATGGTCTGCATCCAAATGTCGATGGGAGCATTGGGCAGCAAGGGTAGCAAACGCAGGATGGCATAGAGGGCCACGGTGGTTTTAATCGCCGACAGCAGGGAGCAAACCGGAGCCGGAGCCTGACTATGGGCGTCCGGCAGCCAGGTGTGGAGCGGCACAAAACCGACCTTGGTGCCAAAGCCGACAAGAATCAGTAAAAAGGCCGTTTTTAAGAGTACCGGGGACATGTGAGCGGCCGACAGACGCAGGCCCTCCCAAGTATAGAGACCACCGCCGGCATTCTTCTGAGCCCAGAACAGAATCAGGAAGCCAAGCAGAGCAATAACCGCGCCAATAAACATCAGAACAATATATTTCCAGGCCGCCTCCAGCGCTTCATGGGTATTGCCAAAGGCCACCAGCAACACCGAAAACATGGCGGTGAATTCGATGGCAATCCAAACAAATGCCGGTTCAACCAGCACGGGTACCGCCACCAGAGCAAAGACAAAGAGATTGAACTGGGCATAATAAAATCGAATCCGCCGGGCCACTTTTTCATGTGCGAAGATATAACCCCATGAAAATAAGGCCGCAGTGAGGGCGACAAAGGTAACTAACAGAAGCACTAAGGCGCTCAGGCCGTCGAGTTCAAGCCAATTTGCCAGGCCAATCACCGTTCTGCCCGTTGATACCTGTAAGGCCAGGTTGAGCGCCATACCGAATACGGCAATCTGCGTCAGCAGGGTGACCACCGGCGCAAAGCGCTTTTCCAGGGGTAATAATGACAACAACACAGCTGTCATGGGAAACAGCAGCACAAGGATCAGGTTCATGACTGATTTGCCTCCCTGAGTTCAGTGAGTTCCCCCACGGCCGTGGTTCCGATCTGCTGATGAACAGCGCGGGTGAGCAAGCCGATCAGAAAAGTCAGAATCAACACGTCAAAGGCAATGGAGACCTCGGCAATCAGAGGGAAATCCGGCGCTATGGCGATACCGGCAAAAAAGGCCGAATTTTCCATGGAAATCAGGGCCAGGGCCATGGGCACCGCCTCGCGACGCACCGCCATGGTAAAGGCCCCGATCAAGAGTCCCGCCAGACCGATGGGCAAATTAGAGCCGATGAGCTCCCCGGCATTACCGGCCCGCAGCAGGGGCATCGCGAACAGATACGCGCCGATGGTCAGGGCCAGGGCAATGAGTAGTGAAGTGGGAATATTAAAGACCTGGGTGATCTCCCGGCGGGTGTGAACCTCCCCGCCCACCGTCCGCCGTAGCAACCAGGGAATCACCACGGGTTTACTGATAAAATCAATTATTCCCACCACTATCAAGTCGCTGGAATGCAGCAATATACCGAGCATAAAGGCGGACAGGCAAAGAAAAAGAGACTGGGCGACAAACAGACGCAGACAGTCCTGGGCCTGACGGACGGCCACCAGGCCGAAGGCGCACAACAGAAAAAAACCGCCGGCCAGGGCATTCAGGCTCTGCAGCCAAGGGAATAATCCAGGATAGACCATTTCTCTTCCTCCTAAGAGATAAATAACTTGGTGATCATCGCAGCCACGGAGGTGATAAAAGCGGCCCCCAAAAATTCAGCAATTCGAAACAGGCGCAGTTTTGACAAAGATGATTCAATGACCACAAGCACTAATATGAAGCAGAAAATTTTCCCCAGAACCATCGGGACGGCGAACATTACGGCGGCAAAAGTCTGCTCATGCGCCACCCCCCACGGGGTTACCAGAACATTTAGAAATATACACAGCAACACAAAGGTCTTCATGTAGCCGCCCCATTTCGTCAGTGCTGCGCCGCGTCCGGAATACTCCAGGGTTTTTGATTCATCAATCATGGCCAACTCAAAATGGCCGCTGGGATTATCCACCGGGATGCGGCCGCCTTCGGCAATAATCAACATCAAAAAGGCCAACATCAGCAGGATATGCGAGGGCTCAAAAAAATTAACCGGCGGTGTCACCCAGGCCTGCTGAACAATGAAAGGAATCGTTGAACCTGCAACAAATGAAACCGTGAAAAAGACAATCATAAACACCGGTTCCGCCAGAAAGCCCACCATCCTTGTACGGCTGGCACCCATGGGGCCGTAGGGATTGGCGGAGTCCACTGCAGCAAGCGTCGCGAAAAAACCGCCGAGTGACAGCATGAACCCGCCGGCGATCATATCACCCATAAAGGCAAAAAACAGCGGGTAATCAGTTAGTACTGGGATAAGAAGAGTGACAAAGAGGGGAGTGACAAAGGTCAGGTAGGGGGTGAAACGAAAGAGCCATGAGCTGCGCTCGGAAACGACTTCGTCTTTATGAAAAAGTTTCCGCAGATCACGGTATGGTTGAAATATACTCGGACCGCGTCTGGATTGTACCATCTCTTTCAGACGACTGGTGACCCCGGCGACCAGCGGGGAGAACAACAAAACCACGACAACCTGCAACAGATTAAACAAGATACGTTTATCCATAAGCCCGCACCCCCTTGAAGTTGAAAGCAAACAAAAACTCCTGCCCATTTTAAAGAGCAGGAGTCATTAGCTTCAGCAGAAGCGCTTAAAGGCGAACTCCATCACCGTTTTTTGTTACTGTTTAAATATGTTACTAACATGATAAACTCAAAAGTCTATTATGTCAATTATTACGGCAAAGAAACTTCAGGCGGCAAGGCCGTGGTGCTGCCCGGAAACCAGCCCTCAGTGTAAAAGCGAATCCCGGTTGATTAAGCCCTTGGACCTCCCTTCGGCATCAAGGGCAGGCAGGTGCTTTATAAGCTTGTCAAGCATAATTTTAGTTCTACTTTGTTAAATGGCTTTATTATTATTTCAACGGATTCCTCAATGCCCTGAGGGCTGAAAAAGGGAAAAAATGCAATAAATAGTTACCCTATTGGAGAATTTACATGCGTAGCATTCCGCCGGTTGCAATACTCCTCATCCTGCAGGAACGACATAGGATGTTCCAGCTCCTGGCTATCGTCGTGTCCACTCCTATTATCCTGGCCCTTGTTTTATCACCGATTTTCGCGTAGCGTTTTCAACTAACAGTTAGGCCTTCGTCAATCTTGCACGAAGCTCCTCAACCCGCCTCACTCCTTGCTGTAATCCGTAACCAATTTTCCATAATCAATATTTTTGTTATGCGACGTGACGGATAAATT
>WGCP01000024.1 GCA_015493715.1 Desulfobulbaceae bacterium | reverse complement strand
GTAAATAGTCATGAGATTATGCGGCGCTTCAATCCTTCGCTCGTCAAAGGCCAGTAACGAAGGATCCTTGAGGGAAAACATGGCAAATCCCGACATGAGGGCATCACCAAGAGAATGTTGTATAGTACCGGACCGGTGGTCTTCAAGTTTGTCAAATCCGGTTTTCATGGTCGAGAACAGAGCATCGGCGTTTAAGTGCTTGCGCAGCTTGATTTCCTTGCTGCGCGCGATATCTCTGCTGTGTGCTTTCACGATGGCTTTAATTTGGTTCGACATGGCTGCCTCCTTGTAAGTTATTGTTTTTCTTGCAAAAAGGCAAAAATCGCTAACCCATTGATATGTCAAGAAAAATTTAAATTTTATCCATTATTTTTCAAAATGTTTACGAAACCTATTTTAATAGATGACGCTATTGCACCGTTTAAGCTCTATCCGGGAATTGCTGCCAACTCATAGACCTCCAACACATCCAGGTGAAATGCTATTAGAAGAATTTTTAAAACCAATGGGTATTACTCAACGTCAACTTTCAGATTTAATAAAAGTTCCATATCAAAGAGTTAATGAAGTGATAAATGGCAAGAGGGGCATAACTCCAAGTACGGCCCTTCGGCTTGCCAAGGTCTTTAATATGTCGGAAGATTTTTGGCTGAATTTACAGCTGCGGTTGGATTTATATCGAACGAAACAAAAAGAATTGAAAGAAATTCAATCAATACAGCCAATTAAACGAGTTGAAAAACAATTATCTGCATAAAATCTCACAACAAAGCGCTGCTCGTACCGTGGAAAATCCCGTGGGGAATTCCGGGGACCACTCCACAAATGACCCGCACCTCGTCGGCGATTTTTGACGTATATTCAAGTTGGTAACCATAAATAAAGTATAGAGGTAGCCGGTCGGCGGGCAGGTTACAGCAAACTCAACGGGTCAAAGGGGTTCGTCAAATACTAACTGATTGTTTTATCGTTAAGGTACGTCTCGGGATACCCGTTTTTTGTCCTTAGAAGCCCCCTGTTTTATTCGAAAAAGAAGCTCCTAAGGAATGCTCGAACCGGATCGGGTCGCTTTGTGTAAGTGCAGAGATATCGGCCTGCCAATACCGTGGACTTGACTGTGCCACTGGTTGTGTCATGGATACTCAATCATGGTTTAATTGGATCAGGAAAAAATCCGGTTTATATGGCTATTTTTAAGAACTTTATTGTGTTTTTTTTAGTCCTGCTCTACTATTTTTGATATTCAAGGAGGTTGGATATGTATCAAACCAGGCGTTTTTTAATTGTATTATTTAGTCTTGGTCTATCGCTCGTATTTTTCATGGGTGCGGCCATGGCCGGCAACTATAAAAAGGAATATAAGATGAGTGTTGTCGTCGGCCCGAAACTGCCATGGGGAGCCGGGGCGACCAAGTTTACCGAACTTGTCCGAAAACGAAGCAACGGACGCATAAACATCAAGGTCTACACCTCCTCTTCGTTGATGGCCGGCAGACAGACCAATGAGTTTCTGATTCATCGGCAAGGGGTTGCCGATTTCTGCTTTGCTTCAACGATAAACTGGTCCAGCACGATTAAACCACTCAACCTTTTCAACCTACCTTTCTTATTCCCTGATTATAAGGCGCTTGACGCCGTGACCGGCGGTGAGGTCGGCAAAGACATAGCGACCATGTTGCATAAAAAAGGCGTTACCCTGCTTGCCTGGGGAGAAAACGGCTTTCGGGAACTCACCAACTCCAGGAGAACCATCGCCAAACCAGAGGACCTCAAGGGGTTGAAAATCCGTGTCGTCGGCACCCCTATTTTTATCGACATCATGAAAGCGCTTGGCGCCAATCCTGTGAACATGAACTGGGGGGATGCCCAGGTTGCCTTTCAGCAGGGCGTGGTCGACGGCCAGGAAAATCCCGTGGTTGCCATTGAGATACCTGTCAAGATATGGCAGTTTCATAAATATATAACCATCTGGCATTATGTAATTGACCCACTCATGCTTACCGTAAACAACAAGGTGATGTCCGGTTTTACTCCCGAGGATCAAAAAATTATCCGTCAGGCCGCAGTAGAGGCAGCTACGGAAGAACGGGCAATCGTAAGAAAGGGGCTGATTGCGCCTGACCTCAGCGCCTTGCATACCCTGAAACAACACGGTATGCAGGTTACTGTCCTTGATGATGCGGTACGCTTGCAGTTTAAGAACAAAACCAGAAAGGTCTATGGTAAATGGGTTCCGGTTGTCGGACCTGAGCTGGTGAAAAAAGCTGAAGCTGCGATAGCCGGTTCACGTTAGAGGCACTGCCGTGCAGTGGTTGTATTGGTTTGCCGGGCACTTTGAAGAAGTGCTCGGCGCTGTTTTACTCGCCGCTATGGCCTGTCTGGCCTTTGCCAATGTAGTGACACGTTATATCTTTCATCTGCCGCTTGCCTTTACAGAAGAACTTGAAGTCAATGCCCTTGTCTGGCTGACCCTGCTTGGAACCGCCGCTGCATTCCGTCGCCGTCGCCACCTGCGAATGCTGTTTCTTCAGGACAGGTTTTCCCGTCCTGTCAGGCGCCTGCTCAATAGATGCGTTTCCCTGCTTGGCATCGGTCTTTTTTCTATTCTCGGCTATCTCGGCTATCAACAAATACTGGAAGAAAGAATACTTGAAATTACCTCGGAATCGCTCAATTTCCCGCAGTGGATGTACACAATCTGTATTCCGGCAGGTTGCCTGTTGATCGTCATTCGAATTGTAGAAATTTCCTACATTGACTGGAAGGAAGGGCGATAGCATGGGGGTGCTGCTCTTTGCCGGTTTCTTTATCCTGCTGATCCTTGGTGTGCCGATTGCGCTTGCCATTGCCGTACCGTCTTTTTTTGTTATCTGGTACGCTCAGCTCGGAGTTCCGGTAATAGCGCCTAACTTTTTTGCCGGTATTGCAAAATTTCCTCTGCTGGCAATTCCACTGTTTATTTTAGCCGGATTTATCCTTGAACGCTGCGGTATCTCCGCCCGCATCATCCGTTTTGCCAATATCCTTGTTGGACATCGACGGGGCGCCCTTGCCATTGTTGCAATAGGTGTTTGTGTTTTTTTCGGTGGTGTTTCCGGCTCCGGGCCGGCCGATGCGGCTGCCATCGGCGCAATCCTTATCCCGGCAATGTGCGCCCAGGGCTATGGCCGTGGCTATAATGCCGCACTTATTGCCGCTGCTGGATCAACCGCTATCATCGTACCGCCAAGTATAGCCCTGATTGTTTACGGCGCCATCACAAATACATCTGTTCCGGCACTGTTTGCCGCCGGCGCGGTTCCCGGTTTCCTTGCCGGATTGTCACTCCTGGTTCCGGCGTTGTGGATTGCCGGAAAAAAAGGGTATGGCGCCCAAAAACAGCACGGCGAGAAAAGAGAACAGGAGAGCTTGGGCAAGGCATTTAAAGAGGCCTTCTGGGGAATCCTTGCGCCGGTTATTATTCTCGGCGGATTGTACGGCGGTATTTTTACGCCCACGGAAGCAGCGGTGGTGGCGGTTTTTTACAGCCTGCTTTTAGGGCTGGTCATATATCGAACATTGGATTTCAGGAAAACCTATGCAATCCTTGTGGATGCGGCGGAATCTTCGGCCATTGTTCTGCTTATCGTCGCCTTTGCCGGATTATTCTCCTGGGCAGGGGCGACAATTGGGATTTTAGACAGTCTGGCAAAAGCCTTGATGGGGGTAAGCGATAATCAATGGGTGGTCCTCTTTTTGATCAATATTCTGATCTTTATCGGCGGTATGCTGATGGATGCCATCTCCATTTTTTATATCTTTTTACCCATCTTTATTCCAATAATCGATCATTTCGGCTGGAACCCGGTGTGGTTTGGCGTGGTTATGACCATGAATCTGGCAATAGGACAGTTTACGCCACCGGTGGCCGTCAATCTTTTTGTTACCACTCAGCTTGCACAGATTCGTCTGGAAGAAACATTCCGGGCAGTGATGCCGATGGTGTTGGCAATGCTTATCGCTCTTGTCTTCATTGTCCTGCTGCCGGAACTATCGCTGTACATTCCACGGTTTTTTGGTCTGCTCTAATCGATTCGTATCAGGGCATTATGGCAAAGGAAATATTTTTTAGGGGGTATAGATGATGTGGTGGAAGAAAAAAACACTTACCGGGATGGCAAAAACCTGCGGTTGAGCGGCTAAAATCGGTCCGACGGTCCTGTCGGACGCTCTTGCAGGATTACAAGCATCAACAGATCCAAACCTGCTGGTCGGGTTTGATACGGCCGATGATGCGGCTGTCTATAGGCTCAGCGATGAAATCGCTATGGTGAATACTATTGATTTCATCACCCCGCCGGTGGATGATCCGTACTGGTTTGGCTTGATCGCTGCCGCCAATTCCATATCGGATATCTATTCCATGGGCGGCAGACCGTTGACGGCGCTTAATGTAGTTATGTTTCCGGCAAAACAGCTTGACATGGGGATTCTCAAAGAAATTCTCCGTGGCGGCCACGACAAGGTGGTGGAATCCGGCGCCAGCCTGGTCGGGGGTCACTCCGTTGAGGATGATGAACCAAAGTACGGGCTCTGCGTTAATGGTGTTGTCCATCCCGATAAAATTCTGACCAATAGTGGTGCCAGGCCGGGAGACGCCCTGATTCTGACCAAACCCCTTGGCTCGGGCGTGCTGTTTAATGCGGTCCGTTCAGGGAAATTACCCTTTGCTGAAATTGAAGGCGACGTTCTGCCGTCCCTGGCCGCTCTTAATGGAGCCGCCATTGAGGCG
>WGCP01000023.1 GCA_015493715.1 Desulfobulbaceae bacterium | reverse complement strand
TTGCCAGGTTGCATCGAGCAGGAGAACTGACTCCGATATACGTACCCAATGAAGAAAATGAAGCTCTCCGTGATCTTGTGCGGGCACGGAATGATGCCCAGAATGCACATAAACGAGCCAAGCAACAGTTAGCTTCCTTTTTGCTACGATAGCTATTGTTTTTCCGGGGAAGAGCAAATGGTCAAAAGCTTATTTTAATTGGCTGTCCGATATTTCCATGCCTCATCCTGCCTAACAGATTACATTGCAGGAATATATTGATACAGTGCGTACATGTAGTAATCGGGTCGACCGGCTTACTGAACAAATTCGCTATTTTTCCGAGCAAAGCAGATTAAATGGGCTTATAAAGGCACTCCAGGCAATGCGCGGAATTTCTCTTGTCATAGCAGCAAGCCTAGCGGCGGAGATAGGCGACTTCAGCCGATTTGAACATCCTGAAGAATTAATGGCCTATCTTGGTCTTATTCCCTCGGAGTTTTCCAGTGGAGAAAAACAGCGTCAAGGCTCGATTACCAAAAGCGGCAACGGTCATGCTCGTAAATCTCTGATCGAAGCAGCGCAGGCTTATCGTTTACCGGCTCGTAAAAGTCGGGCAATTCAAAAACGACAAGAAGGCTTACCGCCGGAGATATGTGATTTAGCCTGGAAAGCCCAACTTCGACTCTGCAACCGCTATCATTATTTGACCAATAAACGACCACCAGCTACAAGCTGGTGGGTTTAAAGCTCGGCGGGCTAAACCGCCGACTGAAAGCGAATGCGTCTGCAAGACGGTGGTTTTAAACCACAGGCTTAAAAAAAACGGCTAAAGCCTGCCCAGCAACAATAAAGGCAAAAATGCAAATATTGCCAAAACAGCTATTGCCAGAGAATTATCCGGATTTGTCTGGGCAGTCTCCATGGAACTTCCCCAAGCAGCTTAAAGCGGGTTGGAAATAGCCTTTGTGATTATTCGTGTAAAGGCCATGCCGCTACGCGGTGCTCCGCAGCCTTTACACGAATAATCACAAAGGCTGAACCGAAATTTATAAACGTTTTACAAAGTAAAACTTTGTTTTACAGGAGTTCAATTTCAAAGAACAATAAAACAAACCTTCCAGCTCATTACCAGGGGCGCGGTCACGGTTTGGAGAACCCTCGCAGGCACTATGGGACAGGCATTGCTCGGACTCCCGCGTTTAGATAGAGGCAGCTCCACGACGAAGCCAATTCATTCGGTTCCGACCCGAGCATATCAGACTGATCAACCGTCGTTATACAATGACCCCGTCTTTGATAATGCGCTGGAAGATGTTAAATAAACCCTCTTGCAGCCGTCGGCATTACCGACGGAAAAAAGGGGCGGTGGATACGATTTTGGTCTTGACAAGTGTCAACCATATCAGTGGTAAGTGTTGCCAATGCCATAGCGGCCTCCTTATTTTTTTTACAATCTTACCACAGCGTAAGATGGAAGTTTGTGTATGTCAAGTTTTCGAAAAATAGTTATTGACATTTTTTATGGATTATTTGTGCAACAAATAAAATCCGATTTCCGGTTTGCAGATACGATTTCGGGTATTTCAAGAATTGAAAAATACATAAACTTTCCTCTATTGGGTTTTGTTAAGAATTATGGTAACTATTCAGCGAAAATAATAGATTGGCAGCTATTTTTTACTTGACAGGGTTTTGGGAGTATTTTTGTAAAATTGATATTGGTCAGTGTCTGGACTGAGATAGGGGCAAGGTGTCCACAGGTGCCCTAGCACTTGATGAGAGCAAAGGGAAGCGTCATTCCACCGAGCATAAATTTTTAAATTTAACAGGGAGCCATTTAGAATAACCAACTATGCTTCCGATCGTATTCTTGTCCGCTTCATTATCGGGAAACCATGCAGGCAACAGGGATTTTTTTTTCTCACAGAGTATCTCGAACCTGGCACCTTTGGCTCAACCAACGGGTTATACTTTAAAAATGACGATGATTTGTTCCTGCAAGATTCAAGGCAGACTTTTTTAATGCAACGGGTACTTGAATCGGCATTGATGAACGATCCAGAGCAGGCAGCCGCTTATGGAGGTCATGATTTGGATAACGCCTACTGGCTGTTTGAGCAATGTTTCACAAAATACTTTCCCGAGCTGATTCCCGATGGTGCGTTTCTTGATCTGGGATGCGGTCCGGCAGCTATTGCCCTGCGTATGGCCCGGCGTTTCCCCAACTGTGAGATCCATGGTATAGACGGTGCTCCCAATATGCTGGCACAGGGCAGAAAAGCCGCGCAGCGGGAAGGACTGGAACATCAAGTACGGCTCATCCATGGGATTTTACCCGACAAACTGCAAACGCCACGCAACCGTTATGGGGTAATTATTTCCAACAGTTTTCTTCATCATCTAGCCGACCCTATGATTCTATGGAATGCAATTCATGACTATAGCCTGCCGGATGCAGCAGTTCTGATTATTGATCTTCTTCGACCAGCGACCGAGGAACAGGCACATCATGTAATGAATACGTACATGGCGGATGCACCTGCATTGTTGCGCCGGGACATGATGCACTCACTGTGTGCCGCATTTACTTTGGACGAGGTAGTTTCTCAGTTACAGAAAGCAGGCCTGGCTGAATGTCTTTCTTCAGCCAAGGTAACCCCGTTTCAATTTGCCGTTTATGGAAGTCTGACTGGAAGGAAATAAACAGACTCCAGTGCCTGTTTTTTTCCGCATTTTTCACACTCCGGTCTGCCCCTGTCCCTGAGTGAATCCATTATTATTCTATATAGCGTAAAAGGGAAATTAAATGAAACTAAGCGTTGCCTCAAACTGGGACATGGCGTTACTGGAAGGGCTTGAGAATATCCCCGAGGTAACGTCCATCTATGCAAAGCTGCCATTCGACATAGTGGGTGGAGGCAGGGCCGGAATGGTGGTGCCGTCTGTGGATTGGGATTCGGCCAGGGCCTATATTCGTGCGTCCCATGATCGTGGCCTGTCTTTCTGCTATCTCCTGAATGCACCTTGTCTGGGCAATCTGGAACAGACCCAGGAAGGTAAACAGCAGATATTGACCTTGATTGAACAGTTGGTAGACATGGGTGTTGACAGCGTATCCATTGCCAATTTAGCAGTTGTGGCACTTGTACGCCGTAACTTCCCCAATCTTGCTATTCGCGGCAGCGTATTGAGCTGGCCGACTAATCTTCCTCGGTTGAAGTACCAGGAATCACTGGGCATTGATCCATTGATCATACCTTACAGTGAGTTCAATCGAGATTTTACCATGTTGCCAAAAATTCGCTCAGGACTTTCGTGCGGAATGCAGCTCTTTGTCAACGTCTCATGCCTGTATAATTGCCATTACCTGGCAGAGCATGCAAATAGCGTCGGCCATGCATCCCAGATTCAGCACAACAACCAGCAGGTAAAATCCTTTCTTGATATCTATCTCTGGCAGTGCACACGCAGGCGTTTACTGCATCCGGAACTTTTATTAATGAGCCGTTGGATTCGTCCTGAAGATCTTCATGTCTATGAGGCCATGGGGTATGATGAGTTCAAGATTATTGATCGTTCACGTTCTACGGCGTGGTTATTACGAGCCACAAAGGCATACGCTGATCGCCGTTATGAAGGGAATCTGTTAGATATCCTTTCACTTGAACTGCTTGGAGATCCGGTTGGTTTTCATCAGGATATAGAAAATCAGACTCGTGAGCGGATGCGCCATTACACCAGCAAAGAGCGGAAATTGATGCTGCGTATGCTCAAATTACGAAGTCGCCTTCTAGAGTTGGACATCTCTATCGACAATGCCGGGTTAACTGACTACCTGGACGGTTTTCGAAAAATTCGATGCGCAGAGACGTATTGTGAGGATTGCCGCTATTGCCATAAATATGCCGAGTGGGCCGTTCGGGTTGATCGGACTGAGGCTGATATTCTAGCAAAAGACATTGGCAGGCTACTTGACGATTTTTTAACCTGGCAAAGGGGATAACATTTGAATGAATTTTGCCTTCACTGGAGCCTAATCTCAGAACTCCTTACTTAGAGTTTTCACTTAAAATTTTCGCTTCTTGCAATAATCTCATATGAATAACAGATTACGTAATTGCATAAAATACAGATTGCTCTTGCAATGGGAAAGCAATGCAGTGTTAATAATAAAAGCTCCTGCCAGGGACCCTCACGAAGCCACTGGCTCTGCCGGCGGAGATTTACTTTTTTTTAATGTGACAAAGTAGAAATAAAAGGGAAAAAGAAATCCTTGATTCTGGAAAAATATGGCTGATTTCCGAGCAACATGTTACATCTTCAACGATTCGATTTTACAAAGAAGAAGGCTTATACATGAGTTTTAATGAACAGCAATTATTTCTGTTTGCCCTTGGCTCATTGATTATATTTCTTCTTGCCGGAAGACAATTGAAAAATCCCGGTGTGCACGGGTTTTATCGTTTTTTTGTGTTTGTGGGTATCCTTGCCCTTGTTCTGTTGAATTATCCTTACTGGTTTATCGATCCATTTTCGCCGTTGCATATTCTTTCCTGGATCTTGTTAGCGCTGTCGATTTATTTTATTCTGTATTCCCTGTGGCTGCTCAGACGGCATGGCGGCAGGAGGGAGCGCATGGATATGCCGGAAAATTTCCATTTTGAAAATACGCTATATATAGTTGATTCCGGGTTGTACCGGTATATCCGGCACCCCATGTACGGCTCATTGCTTTTGTTGGGATGGGGCGCTTTTTTTAAGCATCCTTCCCTCCCGGCCGTTATTCTGGTTTTTGGAATAACGGGTTTTCTTTTTGCCGCAGCCGGAGTGGAAGAAAAGGAAAACAGGAAATTTTTCGGCTCCGGCTATGATGACTACATGCGCAGGTCAAAAATGTTTATTCCATGGCTGTTCTGATGCCGACGACAGGTAAACTAAACCTTCATGAGCATGAAAAAGCAGAAGAGCCGCCGGTTTCGGGTCGGATAAAAATCGGTATGGGCGGGTCGGATTGACCGGCTGCAACGAACCATGAAAATTCTTCGCTTCGGCCTGGCAGGCTCTGCCCTCAGCCGGGACTTTCATATAACATGGTCGAAGGGGGATATGTGAAAAAAATTTTGATAATTTACTATTCCCAAAGCGGACAATTGGAGAGAATTCTGTCCCGCTTGGCACAGGGACTGGAATGGGAAAAGAGTGAAGTACAGTGTGATATTCGCGCTATTTCCCCTGTCGAATCCTATCCTTATCCATGGACTTTTTATCGTTTTTTTAATGTGTTTCCGGAAGCCGTTTCCCTGGATGGCTGTCCTGTGCGTCCCGTTGATCTGGCCGACCATTATGATCTGATTATCCTTGGCTATACAGTATGGTTTCTCTCTCCAGCCATTCCTGTTACAGGATTTTTACAGACGAAACAGGCCGCCCTGCTTTTTAAAGGAAAACCGGTGATTACTGTTATTGGCTGTCGGGACATGTGGTTAATCGGCCAGGAGAAGATGAAAACTCTGCTGGCAGGTCTTGGAGCCCGTTTATTGGATAATGTGGCGCTGACCGATCAGGGCAGGTCTCTGTATACCTTTGTCACTACTCCCCGGTGGCTGCTTACTGGAAAAAAAGATTCGTTCTGGTTCTTTCCCAGGGCCGGAGTTGCGGAAGAAGAGATACAAACAATGGACCGGTTCGGCAAACGCCTGGCAGAGGCCCTTGATCGGGATGAAGAACAGGGTGATGGTCCGTTGTTGTCTGGTCTCGGAGCCGTCAATGTCAATGGAAAGCTGATTGCAACCGAACGTATTGCCCATCGTAGTTTTCTGATTTGGAGTAAATTGATCAAAGCGGCGGGAGCGCCTTATTCAGCCGGACGCAACGTTGTGATAACCATTTATACTGTTTTTTTACTCAGCCTGGTGCTTACGGTAGTTCCGATGAATATGCTTATACGCCGGCTGGTGTCTCCTCTGTGCAAAAAATCAATTTCCAGGGCGGTGAGCTATTACGAGCAGCCTTCGGGGAGGTAGATAACTGCTTGTTATGATTCCCGATGCTTATATCAATGGAATTGGCGTCTTTCTGCCCAATGACCCTGTGGCCAATGATGAAATGGAAAAGATTCTCGGCCTGGCCGGCAGCCGACCTTCCCGCGTGCGTAAACGAATTTTGCGCAGTAATGGAATAACCAGCCGCTTTTATGCTGTTGATCCGGCTACCGGCAATGCGACCCACACCAATGCCCAACTCACCGCCGAAGCAGTCCGCGCGCTGAACGATCAGGGATGCTCCTTTGATGCAGTGGACGTTCTCGCCTGCGGCACGACCATGCCGGACCAGTTGCTGCCCAACCATGGTGTTATGGTTCATGGAGAATTGGGCTGGCCACCCTGCGAAGTGGCGGCCACATCAGGCATCTGCATATCCGGAATAATGGCATTAAAATACGTCTATTTATCGATACGGGCTGGGGAAAGTCGCAATGGGGTGGCAACCGGATCGGAAAATGTTTCCACAGTATTGCGTGGAAACTTATATCGCGTAGAAACCGAACCCGGCTCGAATGGCGCGTCAGGAGCGAAGGAGCTGGCATTTGACAAGGATTTTCTCCGCTGGATGCTCAGTGACGGGGCCGGTGCGGTCTGGGTCAGCAATAGAAAAAATACGGCTGGCATCTCACTGCGTATTGATTGGATTATGCAGCAGTCCTATGCCGGGCAGCTTGAAACCTGCATGTATGCGGGCGCTGAAAAAACGGCGGACGGATCTCTTCGGGGATGGCGGATCTTTACCCCCCGGCGGTGGCTGACGGATTCCATTTTTGCCATCAAACAGGACGTGAAGTTACTCAACCGTGAAATCATCAACTACACGATCACCAGGCCTCTTCAGCAACTGTTAGCTAGCGGTCGGCTTGATCCGGCAAACATTGACTGGTATCTGCCCCATTACTCCTCCGCATTTTTCCGGGATAAGGTATCTGCCGGCATGGTGGCCGCAGGATGTGAAATTGCGCAGGAAAAATGGTTTACCAATTTGAGAACCAAGGGAAATACCGGCTCGGCTTCCATCTATATCATTCTCGAGGAACTGTTTTACTCCGGTCGTCTGGCCAGAGGAGAAACTCTGCTCTGCTATGTTCCGGAAAGCGGACGATTTTCCACTTCATTCATGCACCTGACGGTGGTGTAAAATGGAAAGCAGCAAGGTACCACAATAAAATATCTCCACCTCTGCCCGGAAACAGGTTGCGGCAGGAAAGGCATTGCCTCTTTCTTTTCATTCGCAATCAGTTAAACGCCCATGCCTTGACGGCACAATAAAGAATGAAAACCGGAGACAAGGGGACGGAATAATCAATAGTTAATAACTACACAGGCACTTATTAATACTATGTTTTGTAGCTCAGGCAACCTGGGCCGCCAGGATAAACGAGGATGGGTGCAGTTCGACTATCCTGGCGGTCGTACTGATTACAACCCCTGCTGCGCACGGAGTAATTTCATCTTGAGCACATAACCGCCTTTTCCCCATGCTTTCAGGATAAGGGACCGGGCAAGCCGGTATCCGTGGCGCAGGGTGCAGTCGTGGGTGGTGATGGTCCGGGCGACCATTCCGGCGGCGGTCCAGGTGGTAATTTGCCGGCAACCGTCGGCACTCAACACCACGTCGGTGGTCCCGGCCCTGTACCTGAAGCGACAGCCCGGCTCGCTGTCAAACATTCCACAGGAAGGAGATCCCGGCGGCCGCATAAAAAGCGTCCGCACATCGGCCATCAGCCCTTGGGCAAAACCCGGTCGATCAAACGGGGGCAGGGCATGGATGATCGAGAGGCCGCCGTTGTCCGTTGCCTCAAACAGGGTCATGCCCTCGGTGGTTGTGAGCGCGCATTTGAGGGCCGTACCGTCAAGAACGGTGATGCCGATGACCGTACCGCCGCCCCCGCCCGGCAGCCTGAATTCAATCAGATGGACAAACTGCCATGTTCCCCAGGGAAAGGCCGAGACACAGGCTGGCCCGTCGCCACAGGCATGGGGATGCTCCAGCGTTTGAGGGCCGACGGGCGCGCAGCCAGAGAGGAGGAGCAGCAGAAAAATGGAAAGGAAACAACCCTTCATGGTCGGCTGAAGAGGTGTTCGTCGATGGGTTGGTTGAGCAGGGCGTGGCTGAACACCATGCGGGTAAAGGATTTCCTTTCCGGGTCCTCAACAATGGTGACCGATTGCAACAGCCCGGCCTGGTCACCAAGGCGCAGCTCAATGGAGCTGATAATGGCGCGCATTCCCTGATTTTTTGGTGTCAGAATAATGATTTTACCCTTGCGCTTGACACTGAAGGTCGCATTACCGGTAATATGGCCGTTCAGCCAGCCGCTGATTTCGGTCATCACCACCTGCATGCCATTCATGGGCATACCAGTATCTGCAACCATCCGGCCGTTTTTCTCTATGAATTTTTTGACCCGTCCCTTATCCATGAGAAGAATCGAGTGAAAGGGGCTGGTGTATTCCCAGCGCAGGGAGTCCGGCGCTTTGAATAAAAAACGGCCCTGGGAAAGCAGGGGTTGGGCCAGGATCTGCAAATGCTTTTCCTGGATGAAATCCGCCTGCACCGAACGAACGCCAACCTGTGTGGCGCTGTTTCCTCCGGCCATGGCCGGGCGACCCGGCGCCGACATGGAGAGAGCCGCAAGAAGGTAGAGGGCTGGGAAGAGGAAAAACCGCATCAGACCATGCCTCCGTTAACGGATATTACCTGGCCGGTGACATAGGATGCCGCCTCGGAGCAGAGAAAGGCAACCACCTTGGCAACCTCCTCCGGTCTGCCGATACGGGCCATGGGGATCATGGTTTTGATCTGGTCTTTCGGTGCATCCTGGATCATGTCGGTTTCGATGAGTCCGGGCGCCACCACGTTCACCCGGATGCCCAGCCTGGCCACTTCAGCGGCCACCACACGGGAGGCGGCATTGAGCCCGGCCTTGGCGGCGGCATAGTTGGCCTGGCCCCGGTTGGGCATGAACGAGGAGGCCGAGGAAATGGAGACAACAGCGCCATGGCGCTTGCGTACCATCTGTTCCACCACCGGCCGGGTCATATTGTAGAATCCGTGCAGCCCCGTATCAATGACCTTGCGCCAGTTTTCCGGCGCCATCATCATAAAAAGTCCGTCCCGGATGATACCGGCATTGTTGACCAGTACATCTATCTGCCCGTGGCGTTGTATGATTTCTTCGATGATGGTCTCGCATTTTTGAGTTTCCCGAACATCAAACCCAAGGACTTCGCCGTCTCCGCCCGCCGCCCGTACTTGGGCCAGAGTTGCCTGTGCTCCCGGTTCATCCGTCATAAAGTTGATAATCACAAAATGTCCGACCCCGGCCAGTTCTTGACAGATGGCCCGGCCGATTCCCCGGCTGCCGCCGGTGACGATGGCGATTTGTTTTTCTTCTTGTTTGCTCATGATGAATTTGTAAAAAGTCCAATCCTTTTCAAGGATGGCTAAGTAAAAACACAGATATACAGGTAAGGTAAAATGAGAAGGCTGGTTCTCGCGAGCTGTGATATAATCACGCTAAAAAACCCATTTTATCAACGCAGTCAAGGCTGCAATAAATGAAGGAGAACCAGCCATGAACACTGTAACAATTGGAATGGACCTTGGCGACAAAAATCATGCTCTCTGTATCCTGGACAAGGACGGGAAAGTAATCAAACAGACGACCATCACCAATACCAGTGATGATTTAAAGAAATTTTTCACTAAATATAAAGGAGCAACCATAG
>WGCP01000022.1 GCA_015493715.1 Desulfobulbaceae bacterium | reverse complement strand
GCGTTGATGATGACAGCCTGGCAGCATTGGGGCCCTGGCCGTTTCCCAGAAAATATCATGCCGCTCTCCTGGACAGGCTCCGGCAGGCCAAAGTCATCGGCTTTGATTTTCTGTTCAGTGAACGGAGTCGGCAGGATACCATTTTTAACAGAGCCATGGAGACATCGCCGCCGGTTGTGCTGGCCTCGGCACGCAACGCCGATAAAAAAGTCCTTCGTCCCGCCCCATCCCTGAATAACTGTTCTGGGTCCGGCCATATTGAAATTATTCTCGGCCGGGACGGAATTGTCCGCAAGGCAATGCTCGCAGAAAAAACCGACGACGGCCGGTTGCCCGCATTTTCCATGGTCATGGCACAAGCCGCCGGCCTGTCACAAAACCAATTTCCCCATGCTTCCATATTGATCAATCATTACGGACCGGAACACACCTTTCTTTATTTGTCGTATATTGATGTTCTCCATGGAAAAATTCCGGAAGATTTTTTTACGAATCGCTATGTTCTCGTCGGCGCTGAAGCCATCGGCATCGGTGATACCCATGTTACGCCGTATACCAGACAGTTTCAAACTCCGGGCGTTGAAATTCAGGCCACCATCCTCAACAATCTCCTGCAGAAAACCTGGCTCCGACCATTAATCTCATTGAGCAGGATAGCCTTTCCAGCCATAGGACTCTTCTGCCTTTTTATCTGGCCAGGCAAGACCGAAAAGTTCAACCTCCTGATCAACCTTGCCCTTGCCTCGGCACTTATCCTGGCCTCCATTCTTCTCTTCCGCAAAAATCTCTTTTGCGATCCCGTGCCGGCGCTTCTCTTTCTCATCCTCTGTTATCTCGTTCATCTCATCACCGAACGGATCTGGACGGCGCGGAGGATCTACTCGGAAATGCTCCGTCTGGACAAGCAGCTGGCGGAAGGGCTGCAACTGGTTCACACCAATATACCAACACAGGTGTTCAACCTGGAATCGCCGCCGGATTCCGGTGGCGTTAGGCAGCACCTTGCCCGGCTGCAGGCTGGTGTAAAGGCGCTCAGCCTGCAGCACCATTTTATCGAAAATCTCCTCAGTAAAGAACTGCCGCCTCTTATCCTCTGGGACCGGACAAGCGGCAATGTTATCCTGGCAAATGGTATGTTCAAAACTTTCTGGGCGACATTTTCACTGCGACAGGCTCCCCTGCCGCAACTCATGGATTTTTTCCATCTGCTGAAAAACAACCAGCCACGGGAAGCCTTGACAATCGCGGATATTGCATCTCTTGGTCAACAGGGCTCCTCCTCTACTCTTGACATCAGCCTGACTGCACATGGCCGCAAAAAATTTTTCCGGGTCACCATCCATTCGGTGGTTATCGACGACATAGGATTTGACGGCGTATTGGCACTTCTTACCGATGTCACGGAGATAAAGGAACTTGAGCAACTCAAAGATGAAATCGTCTCCGTGGTTTCCCATGAACTGAAGCTGCCGCTGACGGTTATTCTCGGCTATGCGGAGATGCTTGCGGGGAGCCTGCACGGTGAGGAACGCCTCTATATTGATAAAATCTCCGACCAGGCAAGGCGTCTGAACAAACTCATCGAAGATTTTCTTGATGTGACCCGCCTGGAGCACGGCAGCCGGGAGATCAAACAACTGCCGCTTGACCCCATTGCTCTGATCAACGAAGCGACCGATCTTGCCGGACAGGTTGCCGCTCAAAAAAATATATCGCTCAGACAAATCCTACCGAGAAGGGCAACGCCTCTCATCGGCGACGCCTCCCTTCTTTTGCAAATGATAACAAACCTCTTGGACAATGCCGTTAAATTCAGCCCTGAACAGACGGAAATAACCATTAAGCTTGTTGAAGAGCCTGAAAAATTTATCCTCTGTATTGCCGACCAGGGGCCGGGCGTTCCCGCTGAATCGCGTGATCTTATCTTTCAAAAATTCAACCGGGGAAAACAGGAACCCGGACGGGAGGGTTTCGGCCTTGGGCTGAACTTTGTCCAACAGGTGGTTCAAAAACACGGGGGAAAAATATGGCTGGAACCGAAAACGGATTCCGGCGCAACCTTTTGCCTGATGCTGCCCAAATAAACACCCTGCCCAACCACCTCTCAAAGCGACATATGCCCACAACAGCCTGTTGAACGCTGAAAAAATACCATTTTCAATCGAAATTTCACTGCTTTACCAAATACTTACTTGACCATAAAAACCGTGTATGGCAATGTAATCCAACTGATTATCATTTATATTTTTTGCACCAATATTTTGCAAAAAATTGCCGGGGGGACCCTCGCAATGTCGTAGAATGATGCTGCGAAATTATTTCTCCGTAGGAACGGCTTCAGCCGCGAATTACAAGCCGACCATTTAGCGGCTGAAGCCGCTCCTACAGGGTTTGGGTCGCCGGTAGGGGTGAATTTATTGGCCTGTTTTGTCATACAAACAACGAACAAAAAGCTATTGCCGGTTCACAGAAAAACAACCACCTTGCTACGGAATAATACGCCATGAAAAAGAAGATTAAACAACATCTCCTTCTCGAACAGCTTGAAGACCGGATATTTCTCAGCGCAAGCCCCCTTGCCATCGCCGGTGGGGTCGACCATCACGACGGGGCGGAACTCATGGCCCATGACCTGCACAGCCACGACACCCTTGCCCTGGCGACCGAAGCCCAGGTGCAACAGGCCGGAGCCGCAGATTCTGAGCATGTAAAACCGGCCGAACAACAGCAACAGCAGGACACCTCTGCACCGTCAGCTGGGGATACCTCCACAGACACTGCAGAAGCAGGC
>WGCP01000021.1 GCA_015493715.1 Desulfobulbaceae bacterium | reverse complement strand
CATGCAGCCTGATGAAAAAACACTTGCCCGACTCAAACCGGGCTGTATCTGCAAAGGGATCAAACTCATCCGTCTGATCGAGGCAATTGAAAACGGGGCCGATACCTATGAAAAAATCGCCCGCGCCACGGGAATCGGCGGCGGCTCCTGCAAGGGTCGGCGATGCGGCGAAAAAGTAGCGCAACTCCTTAAAAAATCTTGAACTATGCCATCTGCCGACATCCCGGCTCCCTTTCATCCTTTTGATACATAACGGTCTTGAGTGGACAGTGGGCGGTATCTTCGGGGCGGTGTACCAGGGGCCAGACAACGTCCAATGTCTGTACCAGGGTCGGAAGGACATGGTCTTCTCCAATGACCTCAAGGGTACCACTGGCCCGCAGGACATTTAACACCTGCACGACCTTCAGGCCGCTGAAATACACCTGATATCCTCCTGCCTGTAACCGTTGCACCAGAAGGTTCAATGCTGTTTCCCCGGTAGCATCTATGTAATTGATACCGTTACATTTAAAAATTATAATCTTTGCCCTTTCCCGTTGGGTGATAACCTTGGTCGCCTCTTTTTCCAGATAGCTGATATTGGCAAAAAACAGTGGGCCGTCAAAACGGATTATCACGATATAGGGACATTGCCTGAGGTGAAAATGATCAACATTGCGATAATGCCCGTCTTCACACAAGGAAAGTTCGGCCAGCATCGGCTTCATTTTACAGTAAAAAAAGACGGCCACCGAAAGCCCCACTCCCAGGAAGATTCCCTTGTCGAGGTGGGGGGCAAAGCCGAGGGTGGTAAGAAAGGTCAGGACACTGATGACGCCATCGGATTTTCGTATTCTCCAGGCATGGGCAATCTCCCGGACACTGAACAAATTGACGACCGCAAGGATGATAATGGCCGCCAAGACCGGCTGCGGCAGGTAATAGAGCAGCGGGGTCAGGAACAAAATCGCCAACAAAACCATCAGAGAGGTACAGACCGAAGCCATTGCGGTCCTGGCGCCGGCCTGATAGTTGACCGCTGAGCGGGAAAAGGAGCCGGAAACCGGATAACTTGAGGAACAGGAACCAACCATATTGGCCAACCCCTGGCCGATCAGTTCCTGGTTGGGATCTATCTTGCGGCCTGTACGGGTGGCAATGGCCTTGGCAATGGAGATGGCCTCCATAAAGCCCAAGAGAGAAATAATTACCGCCGCCGACAGCAAACGGGAAATGACCTGCCAGTCAAAACGAGGCAGTGAAAATCGAGGCAGTCCACGAGGCACGGCGCCGATAATCTCCCCTCCACCGGCGAGCTGAATCTTGCCGCCATCGATAGGACCACGACCAATCCTCATTCTCCAGACGGTCGCTTCAGCACGAGCATCCACCGGCACCTCGGCAGCCGGACGATACTGCAACCCGCCATGACCGTCCTTGACGGCAACCAGCTGTAAAGAGCGAAGCCGTCTGCGCATCTCTTCGGCCTTCTTTTTGCTGCCGGCAATATACTGGTCAAGAACTCCTGCCATAAAATGCAGTTCCAGAACATTTTCCTTTTGCATCCGTATAGTTGAGCGTCGAAAAGCAGGGTCCTGCAAGCGGACGATATCCATCTCCTTGTGCTGATGACACCTACCGCACAATCCACTTGTGTCTTGTTTTGTTGTTTTGTCCCTGTTGACACCGTGTCCCTTATCCGCATGGTGTCGACGGGTAACCTGATTGCGGACGGCGCCCGTCTGATTGATATGGTCAATGGTACTGTTCAGGTTGCTGATTAAATCCGGCACCCCCTGCACCTGCAACTGATCAAGTTGGACGATCCGGTTATTTTCAAAACCCATCATCCAGGAAAGAAGGGTTGTCACCACGACGGCCACAAGTACATTGGGCACTCTGGGTCGCCATTTTTTCAGGACGATCATCACAACCATGGCCAACAACCCCATGCCGAGACTCGGCCAATGGATATACGCAAAAGCCGCCCTCCCCAGGCGAACCATGGTTTCCAGCCAGTGATCGGCGGAATCCACCTGAATACCTAACAGTCGGGCAATCTGGCTGGAGCCGATGATCAGGGCTGCGGCATTGGTAAAACCGACAATGACCGGATGCGACAGGAGATTGACGACAAGGCCGAGCTTGAGGATACCAAGGGCAAACTGAAACAGGCCGACCAGAAAGGCCAGCAGAACGGCATAACCGATGAACTCGGCGCTGCCTGCAGTGGCAAGGGGTTCAAGGGCGGTGGCCGTCATTATTGAAACCACGGCTACCGGACCGGTGGCCAATCGGTGCGAGGACCCGAACAGGGCCGCGACCATCGGTGGCAGGAAGGAGGCATACAGGCCGTAATACGCAGGCAGACCGGCAAGCTGGGCATAAGCCATGGATTGCGGGACAAGGACCAGGGCGACAGTAATCCCGGCAACCAAATCGCTCTTTAACTTGTGAAGATCATAGTCTGCCAGCCAGTCCAGGAAGGGAAACACTCGGATCAACCGGGAAGATGCCATCTTTTATCTCCTTTGTCCTGCAATTCAATGGTCAACAAAAAATATTCACAACTGCCGTTGGTTCTTTCATCCTGGTTCAGATATTCTCCAATGGTGTCGGCGCATACGAGTGTTGTTTAACAGGTAAGGTGACAATGCAGCAATAATGAAGAAAAAAAGATGTAAGTTTTTTTTATCCTGGTCGACTCAATGTCATACCGATTCATTATCGGGAATGTTCAGGAGGATACAATATGCTCCTTGAACCAGACAAGGCAGGATGCCATCTTTTCTTTCAACCCAAGGAGTCTACCATGCAGAAACATGTAATCGCCGGATGTCTGACCGCTCTTCTGATGTTCAGTATCACCTCCATTGCCCTTGCCGGTGACATGCCGGGGCCGGACGCAACCGCCGTCAGGAAGTACATTACCAAGGTATCACCCTATACAAAATGGTCCTATTGGCCCGACCATAAGGGTATGCAGAAAGGTCGTGCGCCCCATGGCCCGTTTCACAAGGTTTTTGTCAACAAAAAGTCCCTGAATTCCGCCAAGCCTCCCGTGCAGTATGGCTCCATGATCGTTAAAGAAAACTACAGCCCCAAAAAAGAGCTGAAAATCATCACGGTCATGTACAAAGTAAAGGGATACAACCCCAAGGACGGCGACTGGTTCTGGGCCAAATATGGTACCGATGGAACGGCCATGAAGGTCGGGAAGCCAAAGGGTTGCATCGGTTGTCACGGAACCCGGTCCGCCAATGACTTTGTCGTGGTGCATGAATTTAAATAACGCTTAAGGGTACCTTGGGTGATGCCGAATAATGATGCTTAAGTTCATACTCACTATTCATCCGGTCCTGCAAGGCATCACCACCCTTCTTGCCCTGTATGTACTGTTGCTTGGAGCCGCCCGTTTTCGGCGGCTCCACCTGCAGCAGAAGACCATATTTCAATGGAGGCGCCATGTACTCTTTGGAACCATTGCCCTGCTCCTTTGGGCTTTGGGTCTCGTTCTCGGTATGGTCATGGTGCGGGTATTTTGGCACGGATTGCTGATAACGGGAACGCACGGCGGAAGTGGAGTTCTGATTCTGCCCTTGATTCTCTTTGGCCTGTTCAGCGGTAGACACATGCATCTCCATAAACAACAACGCATTATTCTCCCGCTTCTCCATGGCGCCACCAACCTGTTCCTCATCGTCATGGCGCTGTTGCAGGCCTTCAGCGGCTGGCAGGTATACAAAGAATTTGTTCTTGGGTAAAATCATACACTTTTCTTAAAAATTTCCGGGTCCACCCTGGGTTTTCATGATATGTTACAAAAAATTATGAAAATAAAGGGGTGCGATGACAACGGGAAAAGGAAAAGAAATTAATCCGATTACCTGGCTGGAAGAATACGGTGACGTTTTGTACCGGTTCGCCCGGGCACGGGTAAAAGATTCCTTTACCGCTGAAGACCTCGTCCAGGAGACCCTGCTTGCTGCCTATCGCTCTCGAAAGAAGTTCTCCGGAAGATCCACGCTCAGGACCTGGCTGATCGGTATTCTCCGACACAAGATCGTTGATTATTACAGAAAACAGAAACCGGAACAGGGCGAAGAAAATCCGGATGATTTTGTGTACGGTATGAACAACATGTTTGATGCAAAGGAAAAATGGAAAGTCAAACCTGGTGACTGGGACAGAGACCCGGAAAACGAATATGAACGTAAAGAGCTTATGACCATGATTCATGCCTGTCTGGATGAGATGCCCAAAAAGATGGCGCTGGCCTATACCCTGCGCGAATTACAGGGCGTCAGCACGGATGAACTGTGCGAACTCTTCCAGACACGAAAAAATAACTGCTGGGTCATCCTTTACCGGGCAAGAATGCTTCTCCGGCGCTGTCTTGAAATAAACTGGTTTCAAGGGACAAAATAGGACCACCTATCATGCGGCACTGGATTTTCAGTTGTAAAAAAATATCTCTTCTGATCTCCGAATCCATGGATCGGAAACTGCCGCTCTACCGGCGCCTGGGCATCAAGCTGCATCTGATGATGTGTTACCTCTGCAGACGCTATAAAAAACAACTGTTGTTTATTCACTCCATCCTGCAAACGGAAAAGACGATTGATGAAATAGACTGCGCCTCTCTTTCCCCTGAGGCCAGAGAAAAAATTAAGAAAAAACTCAACGAAGAAAAACAGTAACCCCTTGCCGCTGTTATTCTTTCAACGTCACCAAAAATTCAGGCAACAAGCAAGGACAGCCAGGTGGCCATAAACAGGGTCAGGGCGATCAGGCCGTTCATGGAAAAAAAAGAAACCTGGATGCGGGACAGGTCTTTGGGATTGACAACAAGGTGCTGATAAAAAAGGGCCGCTCCGGTTAGGGCAATACCTATATAATAAATACCGCCCAATCCGCTCAGGCGACCGGTCAGGATAAAAAAGACAAAGGCGATGACGTGGAAGAACACCGCCAGCCGGAAGGCACGTTTCCGACCAAGTTTTGCCGGCATGGAATACAACCCGACCTCGCGGTCATAATCGGCATCCAGGCAGGCGTAAATACAGTCAAATCCGGCCACCCAGAAAAGCACCCCCAGAGAAAGCGTCCAAGGATATCCCGACAACGAACCGGCCACAGCCACCCAGCCACCCAGTGGTGAAAAGGCCAGGGCAACGCCGAGCACCACATGGCAAAGCCAGGTAAAGCGCTTGGTCAGGGAATAGATCAAGGTCAGGGCCAGGGCAAAGGGGGCTATGGCAAGGGCCATCGGGTTCAGGAAATAACAGGCCAGAAAGAAGAGTCCGCCGCTGAGGATGACCATTGCCCAGGATTCGGCAAGACTGACCGCCCCTGCAGGAATGGCACGATTTTTCGTCCGTGGATTGGCGGCATCAAACCGGCGGTCAACGATACGGTTAAAGCCCATGGCGCAGGTACGGGCGCCGACCATGGCCAGCACAACCAACAGAAAAACCCTCAGGGAAGGCACGCCGCGACCGGCGAGAAAGGCGCCCATCAGGGCAAAGGGCATGGCAAACACGGTGTGCTTGAATTTAATCATCTCAAGCAGGATGGATATTTTTTTCCACATACTGTTCTTTCCCAAAAAAATCACTCCCCTTGCCACCTCGGAATATCCACCGCAATACCGATCTGATCACAGATTCTACCGGCAAAGCTGCGGGCTATTTCCGTCATGCTTGTCGGCCGCATATAAAAGGAGGGCATGGGCGGACAGATACAGGCGCCGGCCTCGTGTGCGGCCAGCATATTTTTCAAATGGACCCGGTTCAGAGGCGTTTCCCGGACGGCAAGCACAAGCGGACGTCGTTCCTTAAGCATCACATCAGCCGCCCGATGGATAAGATTGCCGCTGTAGCCCCCGGCAATGGCACCCAGAGTACCCATGGTGCAGGGAAGGACGACCATACCCAAATAACGACAGGAACCGGAAGATGGTGGTGCGGCAAAATCATCAATCTCGAACCAGCGGCTGACCTGTGGGATCTCACTGCTTTTCAGACCAAGCTCAAGCTCCAGCACCTGGCGGCCGCTGTCGGAAATAATGCCATGCACTTCAACCTGTTTGTCGGCAAGGAGTTTCACCAATTCGGCGACATAAATCATACCGGTTGCTCCGGTTATCGCCAGCAGCAACTTGTGAGTCCCGCTTTGTTGGTGGTTGCGAGTTTGCTCTTTCATCATCTGCAGCCGATATAGATGGAGACGATGCCGAAACTGAGGGGTTTGCGCGCGACTCCGGTAAACCCGGCCTCACGCATCATGGCAAGCAGTTCTTCCGGCTCATAAAAAGCGGCGATGGACGAGGCCAGGTATTCATAGGCCTCCTTATCTCCGGAAACCATACCGGCAACCATGGGTAATATTTTATTTAAATATAAAGAATAGACGGGCTTGACGACGGGATTTGTCGGTCGTGAAAACTCCAGGATAAGCAATTTTCCTCCGGGACGCAGCACCCGGTACATTTCACGTAATCCCTGCTCCGTGCGCGCCAGATTGCGAACGCCAAAGGCAACGGTGCAGCCGTAAAATGTCTCCGACGGTGCAGGAATCTCTTCCCCGTCGCCGCAAACCGGAAAAATACGGTTTTTGCGATCATCATCGGGCAGTCCCTTCCAGCCGTTTTTCAGCATATCTTCACAGAAATCAACAGCCAGCACCCGGCGTTTTTTTGCCTGCCGCGTCAGTTCCAGAGATAACGGCAGGGTGCCGGCACAGAGATCAAGTACAGGACCGCCGGGAAATTCCCGCAACAGACGGGTTGTTTTCCAGCGCCAGTACCGATCAATCTGCATGGACAGCAACGAGTTGAGTAGATCGTAATGGCCGGAGATAGCGGAAAATTTATCACGGACGAATTGTTTCTTTTCATCCGGCTTTGAAAACGAAGAAGGATTGACCATATTGTTTTATACTGTGGCAGCAAAAAGGCTGCAGTAGATGATGATGGGGTGCAATACAAAAAAGTGATAAAAATGATTGTCACTTGAATGCATTTTTTTTTAAACCGCAGAGGTCACCAGGAATTTAGAATTACGAAATCTATTTTTTCTTTGCCATGGCAGTTTTCAGGCTTGTTACAAAAATCGATATTAACTGATTGCTTTCATCAAGCAGTGATTCGAGTTTTGATGGTTCAATGAGTTTTGCCTTCTTAATCATCAGTAACCACACTCGAGTTTCCCGTAATTCCTT
>WGCP01000020.1 GCA_015493715.1 Desulfobulbaceae bacterium | reverse complement strand
TGCTGCTTTTAACATTATTTGCCCTTGGCCACTGCACGCCCATTGTCATTGCCGGCAGTTCTGCGGCCACCGTTAAACGGATGCTGGCCAATTCTTCTTTTCAACACGGTGGGGCCGTTTTTCGTAAGGGTGCCGGTGTGGTGATAGGGTTGTTGGGGATATATTTTATTGCCCGGCCCTGGTTATTTGCGTAAACTGTTTTCAGGCCATTTTGTCCCTGAATATGGGCGGGCAGAGGGAGCAATATTCTGAACCGGAATCTATCTGGTGCCTGTCCATAAATGGTATTTTCGCCCAATCTCTGCGTCATGCTCAAAAAATAATGCTCGGAATAGTAGTTATATACCTGTGCTTATTTTTATCGCATTCCTTGACCTTGAACGAAAATCCTCATTTCTGGACAGACACTATCTATACATGGAGGCTGTCATGGAGAAAACGCATAATTTTTGTATTCTGTGTCTGTCGCTGGTGGTTTGTTTATTGATCGGTTGTCCATGTGAATCCCTGGCTGCCGGATTTGCACAGGACCTGACTTCAGGGGGGATTACCTTCCATGTCGTCAGCGTCAAAGAGGGCGAGGCATCCAGGATAAAGATCACGCTCTCCGGGTCAGGGGTTGATTCGCGGCCTATTGAGAGCAGGGTCGACGGCACGGTGACCTCGGCGGAGGTGACTGATGATCTGGATAATGACGGATTACCGGAACTCTATGTCTATGCCACCTGTCCGGAGGAGGTCTCCTCCGAGGCAAGCAGGGATGCGTATTCAGCGCCGCCGGTTGCTGCTGTCGTCACCGCCTGGCCGCATGCGGGTCATAACGGTTCTGCCGCCGTTGTTGTTGCTCCCGGTACAGGGTCATCGTCTGCGGTTGTTGTCGGGCCTGCTGTGACCGCGCGGGTGGATGGCTCCACGGTCGGACTGGTTCCTGTTGTGCCCGTTGAACCGGATGGGCATCGTACCTGCATCCGTGAATTGAAATTTATTCTTGTTGCCACTCCAAAGGGCAAGGCACTGAAGTTAGAGTACAGTAGGTAAGGCAACCGGAAGTCATCTCGAATTTTTTTGCAGTTTCTCGAGGTAGGCTTCAATTTCTTTCAGAGATCGCGGGCCGGTGACCATAAACACGGTGTTGTTTTTGTGGAGTTTGTCCGGTCCCCTCGGCACGATAATTTTTTTTGCCTGTTGTTCATCCAGCACGCCTGCAAAGACACAGTTGCCGGAAAATTCGGGCTGTCGGGCCAGTTCCTGCACTGTGATTCCATCATCCGGCCAGTTTCCCGGTATTTTAAACATGATCAGTTTGGCCTGGCTCTGTTCCAGGTCGGTGAGCACCTTGACCAGGGGGCTTTCCAGTTCAATGATGACCTTATGCAGCAACATGGTGTTCATATTGCATATATGGGTCACTCCGGCCAGCTGATAGGGTTTTTCATAGGCCGGGTTGCGCATCTTTACCATGATTTTTTTTACCTGCTCACTTTTTGCCAGTAGGGCCACGGTCAGGTTGTCGGTATCCCGGTAGAGAACCCCGAGCAAGGCATCCGCCTTGTTAATACCGGCTTGTCTGAGGACGTCAAGGTCTCTGGCGTCGCCATAGACGGTTTCCACCCCGAGGTGGGCGTAAATATCTTCACAAACCTCCCTGTCCCGGTCGATGACCACCACATCATGCCGATGATCAGAGAGTTCCCTGGCCAGGGTAGTCCCGGCGATGCCGCCGCCTGCAATGATGATGTACATGGTATATCTTCTCCTAACGATGTGAAATTTTGGCAAAAAGAAAGGCAATGGGGATAATTTCGAGCCTGCCCGCCAGCATGCCGAAAATATAGGTCAGCTTGATGAGCCAGTGCAATGAGGCCATCTTGGCAACGGAAAAATAAAATGGTCCCATGTTGCCCATGGCCGAGGCCATGCCGGAAAAGGATTGCCAGCTGTCGAGATCGGAAAAAACGGCCGTGATGACGGCGCCAACCCCTATGAGAACGAGCCATATCCAGAAGAGAGAGGCAATACGTTCCAGCTCTCTGTCCGGAATAATTTTTCCCGCTGCCACCACGGGAATAACCGCCCGCACCGGTTTGCTTATTCTTCGCAACTGGGTCTGAAAGGCCTTGGCCAGTATCGCCAGCCGCAGGACCTTGATGCCGCCGGCCGTTGACCCGACACAGCCGCCGATGACCATGATTATCATGAAGAGCTGTTTGCTGACGGCGTGAAAAAAAGAGGAGTTGATATCAACAGTCAGGTAACCGGTGGAGGTCAGCATGGAGGCAACCTGGAACAGGGCGTTGCGAAAGACACCATGAAAGTGATGCACTATTTGCGGCAGGGGAAGCTGCAGGCGTTGAAAATGATCAAAACAAATCAGGACCACCGAGCCGGCGAGGATCCCCCAGTACCATTTCATCTCAAAATCAGTGAACACCGTCTTGACGTTGCCGGTCAATACCTTGTAATGGACAAGAAAATTTGTTCCGCCCGCCAGCATGATCAAGATCGTGGCATACTCTATGAAAACCGCATGGCTATAGCCGTGGGAGGCGTAATAACCGATGCTTGCATCGTGGGTTGAGAAACCGCCGGTGGAGATACAGGTGAAGGAATGGTTGAGGGCGTCAAAAAAATCCATGCCGCCGGCCAGGAAGAGCAGAATGGAAAGGACGGTGAAAAATGTATATATGCCCCAGAGAATGGACAGGGTATGGGCAATACCGGGCACCGGGCGGGTCGTGCTGATCTTGTGCCCTTCGGCGGAAAAGAGGACGGCGGCAGCGGAGCCGCCGCGAAAGCTGACCGCAAGAAAAAATGTCAGGATACCCAGCCCGCCCAGCCACTGGGTCAGGGAACGCCAGAAGAGAATGGATCTCGGCATGGTGTCGAGCCCGGTAAAGACGGTAATGCCGGTTGTGGTAAAACCGCTGACCGCCTCAAAAAAGGCATCGATAAAGGATTTGTCAAGCCCGGTCATAAAGGGAATGCCGCCGGCAATACCGCACAACAGCCAGCCAAGGGCGGTGATGATCATGGCGCCTTCGATGGTCGGCGCCCGGAAGGGTATTTTTTTCTGGGTGAGCAGGCCGAGAACAAAACAGGAAAATGCAGGATAGGTAAAAACCGATGCCTCGATACCGTACTGAAGCTGGTCGTTATAGAACCACCAGGGAATGAGCGGCAGGAGCATGAGAACGCCCAGTGTGGCCAACAGGGCGCCGAGATAGTTGAGAATATAGAGCCGACCGGTGCCGGAAAATCGTGAATGGGCCGGGAATATTCTCATTTCGTTTTCAGATTCTTATTTCGTTTTCAGATCATCTGCGTCAAGACGCTCCGGCAACGTCATGATGAAATCCCTGATCGCGTCCCGTACCAGTCGATACTGTTCCAGGGCCTTTTCTTCGGTTGTTGTTTCTGCGGCCAACCGGGGTGGATCGTCAAAGCCTTTGTGGATGATTTTTGCTGTGCCGGGAAAGAGCGGGCAGGATTCATGGGCATGGTCGCAGACCGTGACCACGTAGTCAAAGTCCTGCACCGGCAGTTCGTTAATCAGCTTTGAATGGTGACCTGAGATATCAACTCCGGCCTCGGCCATCACCTCGATGGCCCGTTTGTTCATACCGTGTTTTTCTATCCCCGCCGACCAGACTTCAATAACGTCATTTTTCAGGTGCTTTGCCCATCCTTCCGCCATCTGGCTGCGGCAGGAATTGCCGGTGCAGAGAAAGAGGATCTTTATCTTCTTACCCATTTTTTCTGACATAACAAACCTCTCAATCTTTGCAGGATACATGACAGATCCCCTGCGCTGTTTCCCTGGCTATCGGGAAATATTTTCGCTTGAACCAAAAGGCCACATTGACCAGGGCAATTAAAACCGGCACCTCAACCAGGGGGCCGATGACCGCAGCAAAGGCCTCGCCGGAGTTGATGCCGAAGACGGCAATGGCAACGGCAATGGCCAGCTCAAAGTTATTGGAAGCGGCGGTAAAGGACAGGGTGGTTGCCTGTTCGTAGGTGGCACCGACCTTGTATGACATATAAAAGGAAACAAGGAACATGGCAAGAAAGTAGATGGAGAGCGGGATGGCAATGCGAACCACATCCAGGGGTAGCTGGACGATATATTCACCTTTCAGGGAAAACATGACCAGAATGGTGAACAGCAGAAAAACAAGGGTCAGGGGACTGAGTTTAGGCAGCAGAACATCCTGATACCAGGCTTCACCTTTGGCCTTCAGGCCGATAAACCGGGTCAGCATGCCGGCAAAAAATGGAATTCCCAGGTAGATGAGGACGCTCTTTGCTATCTGGGCCATGGAGATATCCACCACTGCACCCTCAATGCCAAGCAGTTTCGGCAGCACCGTAATGAAAATCCAGGCATAGACGGAGAAGAAGAGGACCTGGAAGATGGAGTTGAAGGCCACCAGCCCGGCGCAGTATTCGCGATCACCCTCGGCCAGATCGTTCCAGACAATGACCATGGCAATGCAGCGGGCCAGCCCAATGAGGATAAGACCCACCATGTATTCATGGTAGCCGGAAAGAAAGACAATGGCCAGAATGAACATCAATACCGGTCCGATGATCCAGTTCTGGACCAGGGAGAGCGTCAGCACCCTGGTATTGCGGAAAACCTCATGCAGCTTTTCATAGCGTACCTTGGCCAGCGGCGGGTACATCATCAGAATCAATCCGATAGCAATGGGAATATTGGTGGTTCCTACCTGAAAGTGGTTGATGATATCGGTCACCGGTGGATAGAGATAGCCGGCCGTAACGCCTGCAAACATTGCTAGAAAAATCCACAGGGTCAGAAAGCGATCAAGAAAGGAGAGTTTTTTTGATGTCGGCATGGTCAGTCTCCGTGCGTTATGTGTCAGTGCAACTCGCACCGTTTTTATTGGTAAGATAGGTGGCAAGACGGCGACGATCCTGGTTGATGACGGCAAGCCCGGGCAGGTGTTCAGCCAGCAGATTGAGCATGGCGTTGGCCGGCTTACCTCTATTGGAGGAAAGCCGGTAATACATCCATTTTCCCCTCCGCTCTCCCTTCACCAGCCCGGCATTGCGGAGATAGGCAAGATGACGGGAAATGGTTGACTGCGGCATGTCCAGAACATCCATCAGGTCGCAGACACAGAGCTCGCCGTGGAAAAGCAGCGCCAGAATGCGCAGCCTGATTTCTTCGGAAAGTGCCTTGAATATTTGTAGGGTTT
>WGCP01000019.1 GCA_015493715.1 Desulfobulbaceae bacterium | reverse complement strand
CTGCATTGCCGTGAAAACTTTCGCATAAAAACCTTGGACGGCCGCAGCCTCGGCGACGTTCGAGGCGGAATACTTTCTGGTTCCAACGGTGGTCGTCGGCATCGCTGCCAGAAATCGACTGATTAAACCTTGATCACACAGAACATCATCACCGAAAAACTTTAGTCCCACCTGTTCCTGCATCATAAGATGGACAGCTAAACGCCTGCCATACAAGTGAGAGTGACCGTCGATCACTCTTATCCGGTCAACCCTGGCACCGTCCCAGAACTTGCTCAACCCCGCAGCAGTGGCAAGCACACTTTCTTTCTTCATGCCATGCCCACCCGCTACCTGCCCTCCTTCATCCGCAAATAATCCTTTGCTCGGAACTCCAACCTGATATAACTTGAACAATCCTTCAAAAGTAAAATCCGTAAGGAGTAATGTCTGGTCCAAGGGTTTTGCTGGTGCTTGCTTTTGCAAATTCTGCAATGCGGCGTTTTTCTCTTCTAAGCTCCTTTTTTTATCTTTGATCATTGCATTCTTGTCGTTCTCAAAGGCGGACTCTGTAATTTCAAACAGGGAATAATCGTCCGTGAATTTTCTGATCTGCTCCCTCTCAAGCTCACGATGCGGGTAGAGTACAATCTGGTCAACGGCACTTTTACGCTCACCTGTGGCCGCAATGGACAATAAAAACAAAGAGGGCGGGAATACTCGCCCGTCGATAATAATGTCCCGCAGGCCCTGTATTGAAAGGTTTGCAGCCCCAAGAACGGACTGTGCAATGATCCCGTCCGGGGCTTGCACACCGGCCTGAATAGTCAGGCAAGCGGCCGACATTGTTGGCCCCAGGGCATCAAAGGGGAAAGGTAGGGACTCCTCGTTCTTCTTCACCAGTGGCAAGGGGACGCTCAGTTCACTGTCTGGCTCGCTATCCTGGTTGCCTACCGGTCTATCGTTCTTGCTCGAATTATCGGTTATATCCGAAGGGTCAACCAGATTTTCAGTGAGTAGCCGTTCCTTGATCTGCTCAGGTGTCAAGTCGTTGAAATCGAGCTTCCGTGGATTGTCCGTGAAACAAGAGCTGTCAGGGATTGCAAAAGAAATCTTGCCGTTAAATCTTGTAGCCAGTTGCCGAGCCGCTTTCTGTCCGGCGTGGTTTGGATCTGAATCGACAAGAACGATTATTTCTTTCACCCGATTAGTAGGTATTGAAACAGATTTGAGCCCATTAGTTGACATGCAGGAAACTCCGGGAATGCCGGTGGCCTGCATTGCAGAAAGAACGGTTTCTAGCCCTTCGCCGAAAAGCATTTTCTCTGCCGGAAGACTCAACCATGCAGCCCTTCCTTTACATTCGCCAAGCATCTTTCGGTCTGTCTTGTGATAATTGCTGTCTAAAAATGTTCGTTGTACGGCAGATACCTCTTGCCCATCACCCGGTTGCCACAAATTGGTTACAAGGATCATATTCCCCTTGTAACGATTCAGGCGCAGGCAAGCCGGTAATTTATCCAGATGAATATTGCGTGAATCAAGATAAGTGTTGATTGCTTCTGGATCAGGTTTTGACTGCTTCCATATAAAATCAGGGAGGTTATTCTTTCTTTTTTCAGGCATAAGCCCTCGTCTCTTCAATTCGTCTCGGACAATTTCAAAACTGCATCCCGCATGACAGTTCACCAACAAGGTGCCGTCATTTTTCAAACCAATGGACAGGGATGGATTTTTGTCATTATGGCAGGGACATAGTGTGACAAAACCTTCATCAGTTTTCAGCTCTTTCCCGTTACCCAGGATGTGAGCTATTTCTTTAAGGTTTGCTTGCATCGTGCTGCCTTTTCGTCATTTTCAAACAGCAGGCAAGCCGTATCGTTTGGTTTGCGGTAGCATGGTCGACTTGCCGCCCGGCAGGTCCAGACAGACTTGTCGAAATGCCGGCAATTTGAGCATATTTTTTTCGTCATGTTGTCACCCGCTACTGTATGAAAGTTGAATCACGCTCAAGCCAGGATAAAATTGCTTCGCGAGTATAACGAACGCCAGTCCCTCGAATTTTTACATACGCCGGGCCAAGTCCGAGGGAGCGAAGGTTTGCGAGCGTTTTACTTGAGCCAGAAATACCCAATGAAACGAGGTCTTCAGCAGAGTTTAAAGGTTTGAGCTCTTTTGAGATTGTGGAAAGAAATTTTGTGGAATTGTGTCTTTTCATGTTTTACCCTCAAGTTTTTGAATTATCTTGAGGGTAAAATTAAGACATTAGGGGAGGGAAGTCCCGACACTGGCGGGGTAAGCCAGTGTCAAAGATTTTATCAAGATGATATTGTTTCTATCTCATTGTAATATCGTATCACTTGCCGTTCAGACTTATCAAGCTCTAAGATGTTTGAAGCATAATCCCATTTATTTTGTTTATACTTGAGCAACGAAGGATTTCTTTTTGCGTCTTCGACAAGCTTCCAGACGGAAAATTTTAGTTCAAATAATTTGTATTGACTGAAAAAATCGCCGGTTCCACCTAAGCCTCGATTAAATTTAAAGGCATCTTGAAGCCAGGAAGCTGTTTTTTGGGCATCGTCACTTTGTTTTTCTTCGACAACTTCGAAAAGATTGTTTGCGATTTCATCGAAGTGTTCAAAAATCCATTCGGGTATTATAAACCCATGTTGTCGGCATATCCGAAATCCTTCATAGACGAAAAGCGGATTCTTTTTTCCCATTTTGGAAAAAATTCTGTGCAGGATCTTGAGCCGAAATTTAGCCTGTGCCGATGAGGTGTCGGCAAGTATTTTTTTTATTTCTGGCGGAATTTCGCCATTAAAATATTCTTCAAAACTAATAACTCCTTTTAAAAGCAGTTTTTGCCTGCGGAGTTTTTCGGGGTCGGTTACGAAAATATCTTCAATATTTAATTTCATCACAATCCCTAAATTGTACCCTGAAAGATTCACCGGGCAGGCCGTCAGGGTAAACGGCTTTTCAGGAGCTACCTTAGCCCGATGAAATTTATTATAGATTTTGAATCTTTGTTGAGTGTCCTTGTTTTCTCTCTTGGTCAAAAACTTCGGCCATTGCCCGGACGGCATCGATTTTATGGTCGGGCAACAGGTGGGAGTACCTTTCAGTCATGGATAAAGTTTTATGTCGAGCTAACTGTTGTATTGTGAATAATGGGGTTCCCTGCATAGCAAGCCAGGAACAAAAAGTATGCCTCAAAGTGTGAAAAACAACCCGGTTTCGGCTGTCAGAGGTTTCAAGCCCCTCGTTGAATCCCAGGTCGAAAACCGTCCGTTTAAAGGTATCGGAAATTTTGAATTGCATTCCCCCGTCTTTCCCAGGAAAAACAAAATCCGTAGGGTTCACTTTCTCCGGTATCCGGTCAAGTAGAACGTCCTTGACCTCATCGGTCATAAATGCCTGTTGAGATTCCCCAGCCTTGGTTACCGGCAAGGTGATGATCCCATTTTTAAAATCAAGGTCTTGCCACTTCATCGCCCGGATTTCACCTGAACGAAGCCCACACTGTAAGGCAATAAGGGCCTGGTCATGGGTTTGTGGCGATCTCTCAGCCAATGCTTTAAGCAACTGGTCTGCTTCGTCATGGGTTAGAAATCTCAGCCGTTTATTGTTGAATTCAGGAAAGTCAACTTTGCTGGTGGGGATGGTGCCATTGTAATAATCCCATGCAACGGCCTTTTTGAAAATGGTTCGTACGACGGTAAGGGTGTGATGAACGGTTTTGGGAGCCAGTCCTTTTTTAAACAGCTCACGCTTAAACCTTTCCAGGGCTAAGGGATGAATATCACGAAGCGGTGTCTCACCAAATATTGGTTTAATGTGATTATTGTATCTTGAAGTGTTGGCCTTCCGGGTGGATTCCTTCAGTCCGGCAAGGTATTCCTGAGCAACGGTGTCGAGCGTAATATTCAAACGGTCAAGCTCCGCTAAGGCTTTTTTTTCAGCCTCCGTGCGATCTGCATCCATTTGCCGTTTTTCTTGTATTGACTGAGGGTGGCGGCCTGCCCGGATATTGCTGAGTAGTTCCGCTCGAATGCCTGCTGCTTTTTGGACATTCATTCCTTCCCTTGACCAGCCAAGAGACTCTTCGTGTCTTTTCCCGGTTATTTTGTTCCGGTAGCGGATGAAAAAATTACGGTCTGGCTTTCCTCTAAATTTTCTGGTTTTATGCTCAACAAAACATACTCCAGGGTGAGCGGTGGTCTTACGTCCCATTGCTCTTCCTCACTGTTTTACCCCACG
>WGCP01000018.1 GCA_015493715.1 Desulfobulbaceae bacterium | reverse complement strand
GGAAATATAGCACAACGCGGAATACAGCGCGAGTTTTTTTGTCTTTTCCCGACAACTGCTTGACAGCTTGATGTATTCCCCCCATTATGTCCTGCATGGGTAAATCAACAGACATCTCACCTTTTTCTCTGCCGAATGTGCGGCGGTTTATCGCCTTTCGCGTTTTGTTTAATGCCCGGTTCTACTATCCTGTTTTCACTATTCTCTTCCTTGATTACGGTCTCAGCCTTGAACAGTTTGCCCTCTTGAACACCATCTGGGCCGTGACCATTGTTTTGGCCGAGGTGCCCTCCGGGGCCCTGGCCGATTTGCTTGGACGGAAGCGACTGTTGGTGGCCACCTCACTGCTCATGGTCATGGAAATGTCGATTATTGCCCTGGTACCGCTTGGCAACGGTACCATTATTTTTATCGCTTTTCTGATCAATCGTATCCTCAGCGGACTGGCCGAGGCCATGGCCAGCGGTGCCGATGAGGCTATGGCCTATGATACGCTGGTGGAGTCGGGTTTGGAGAAAGAGTGGCCCCGTGTCCTTGATATCCAGATGCGTATGCAGCATGTGGGCTATATCTTTGCCATGACCATCGGCGCGGTGGTCTATGACAACGCAACAGTCAATCATGCCCTTGCCTGGTTCGGCTCCACGGTTGTCGTCACCCAGCAGGTGAGCATGCGTTTTCCCGTGTATTTGACGCTGCTGCTGGCAGTGATTTCCCTGGTGGTCACCATGGGTATGCGTGATCCGCAGACCGAGGCGGCGGGTGGAGAAAAGACGCCGAAAGAACAACCTGGAGGCAACGGGGACAAAATTCGCGAGGCCCTGCGCCTGACCATGCAGGCGGGCCGATGGATTCTGCACACACCCTTTGCCCTGGCCGTGATCTGTTTCGGCATGTGTTTTGATCATGTTCTGCGAATGCTGGTCACCATGACCAGCCAGTATTTCCGTCTTATTGCCCTGCCCGAGGCAAGTTTCGGTCTGATAGGCTCAGGTATTGCCCTGCTGGGACTGGTGATTCCCCGAATCGCCCGGGCCATGGTGCATCATCTCAGGCCGATGCACAATGTTTGTGTCGTGGGCGCAATAGCCTTTTTATCCCTCTGGGGTCTGACCCTGTTTGTTCCCTATGTCGGCATTGTTCCCGTGGTGTTGATCTTTATAGCCATGATGATGACCTCTTTTTTTACCAGCCATTATCTTAATGAGATCGCCGATTCGGCGCACCGGGCCACGGTGCTCAGTTTCAAGGGACTGGCCTTTAACGCGGCCTATGGGCTCATAGGTCTGCTTTATGCCGGCTTGATGGGGTATTTGAGGACTTCTACGGGCAGGGCGCATCCGGCATGGACGACGCAGATGGTGGAAAACGAGGCATTCAAGGCCTCGATAGGCTGGTTTCCCTGGTATCTGGCTTTGGCTCTGGCTGTGGTTACGGTTTTTGTTTTTTGGCGGTATTCATTGGTCGGCAAAGATGGTTCTTAGCGCCATTCAATTGAAGGGTTGTTGAGTTTATTTTCGACGTAATTTCGTGTTCAAAGCCACTTTCACACCCGAGTCATTACATCTCCCGGAGCGGCTTCAGCCGCGAAAAATATGTATAATCTGAAATTTACCGTTAACCATACAATTCGCGGATAAATCCCCTCTTACATGCTCCTGTCTCCGGTTGCGAATGATGTCCGTCTCAGAGCATTTCCCGTTTTTTGACCACCTCTTCAATGTTGATAAATTTCTCCCGCAGGCTTTCCAGCAGGACAAAGATGACCGGAACCAGCATGGTGGAGATAAAGGTTGCCGCAACCATGCCGCCCAAGACAATGGTGCCAATGGAGCGCATGGTCATGGCGCCCGCTCCCGAGGCCACGGCCAGCGGGATAACACCGAAGACAAAGGAGAGAATGGTCATCATGATGGCCCGGAAGCGCAGCCTGGCCGCATTCAGGGCCGATTCGATTATCGGCACCCCGCTTTCCCGCTGTTCTTTGGCAACCTCAACAATGAGAATGGCGTTTTTGCACGAAAGACCGATAAGCAGCACCAGGCCGACCTGGGCAAAGAGATTGTTGTCCAGGCCCGCAATATTCTGCAGGGCCAGGGCCCCCAGCATGACCACCGGCACCGAGATTAGAATCATGATCGGCAGGATCCAGCTTTCATACTGAGCGCAGAGGACCAGATAGACGACGAT
>WGCP01000017.1 GCA_015493715.1 Desulfobulbaceae bacterium | reverse complement strand
TTACAGCTCTCTATGCAGGTACCGCAAAGGCTGCAGGTGGTAAAATCAAGATGATATCTTGTCAGTGCCTTTTTCTTTTCCCCTTCCGGTTTTTTTCCACTTAAGTCTATGCAGTGTGACGGGCAGGAACGCATGCACATTCCGCAAACGACGCATTTGGGCTTGCCGGTTTCCTCATCACCAATCAATTCGATGTGGCCACGAAACCGCTCGGCCATTTCAGGGACGACCCAGGGGTACTGCTCGGTCACCACCGGCTTGAAAAATTCCCTGGCCGTAATGGAAAGCCCAACCAGAAGGCTCTTGCCGCCGCCAAGAATATCCGTCCAATATTCGTTCATAATCCGGGTCTAAAAAATTTTTATAAAAGCCGCCGTTAATACCAGGTTGACCAGGGAAAACGGAATAAGAATTTTCCACGACAGATTAAGCAGCTTGTAAATCTGGGTCCGGGGATAGGTCCAGCGCACCCAGATAACGGTGAAAAGCAGCAGATATATCTTTGCCAGAAACCACCAGATCCCGCCGGACAATCCCAAGGGGCCGTCCCAGCCGCCGAGGAAAAGAATGGTAATCAGGCAGGCACCGATAACCATATTGAGATATTCACCCATCATGAACAGGCCAAAGCCCATGGAACCATACTCGGTCATATGGCCGGCAATAAGTTCGGATTCCGCTTCCGCCATGTCAAAAGGGGCACGATTGGTTTCAGCTACGGAACAGATAAAAAAAATAACAAAGGAAATCGGCATGATGATCGCCTGGGCCAGGGAATGACCAGCCACCGGAAAAATATTCCAGTTCCAGAAACCGCCCTGCTGGGCAGCGGCTATCTGTTCAAGATTCATAGTGCCGGTCAGCATGACAATGGTGATCACCGTTACCAGCATGGGAATCTCATAGGCCAGATTTTGGGAAACGGCACGGGCAGCCGAGATAAGAGAATATTTATTCCCCGACGCCCAGCCGCCCAGGAGGACTGCCATCATGCCGACGGAGGCAAGGGCGAAAATAAGCAGAACGGACAATCCGACCGCTCTTGCCTGCACGTTACCGGCAAAGGGGATGACCGCCATAGAGGTCAGCGCCGGGATCATGGCCAGGATCGGCGCCACCCGAAAGAGAATACCATCAACTCCCTGGGGGATAAGCAACTGTTTGCTCATCAGTTTCAACCCGTCGGCCAACGGCTGCCATAATCCCTGGGGGCCGACCTCCATGGGACCGGTCCGCCGCTGAATACGGGCAGCGCCCTTCCGCTCACACCAGCCGAGGTAGGCGGCATTGAGACCGGCAAAGGCCATAAAGCCAAGCAGATAGAGGATCGGACGCCAGATACTTGTATCCATATTTTTTGTATTCTTATCTATGATGATGCCGTAAAAAGTCCAATTTTTTTTTAAAGATGGCTAAGTAAAAACATAGAAATACAGGTAAGCGCAGACTCCGAGGAGTAGTGTTCTGGGGCGGGTCTCAACTATACAGGTAGTATGTTGTGAATCGCCCCGGGACACACGACGCAGTAGATCGAAGTTTTTACGACGCCATCATCTATGCTCTTTTTAGTCGGCGAAAAATAATCAGCGATCAATCTCCGGAATAACCAGATCCAGGCTGCCCATAAAGGCCAGGGCATCGGCCAGCAACATTCCCTCGGCCACCTCGCCGAAACAGCTCAGATTGGAAAAAGTCGGCGACCGCAGTTTCAGTTTATAGGGATTTTTCCCACCGTCACAGACCAGACGGTGGCCGAGATCGCCGCGTGCAGTTTCCACCGAGGCCCAGTAATCACCGGCAGGCGGTTTCAGAATTTTGGGCACCTTGGCCCTGACCGGTCCATCTGGAAGTTTATCCAGGGCCTGTTCAATAATGCGCATGGATTGTTCAATTTCATCCATGCGCACCATGTAGCGTGCCATGGAATCACCTTCCTCATAGACCGGCACCTCAAAATCAAACTCGGAATAGACGGAATAAGGCTCATTTTTTCGCACGTCATAGTCAATGCCAGATCCCCTGGCCACTGGCCCGGTGCAGCCATACCGCCGGGCTTGCTCCCTGGAGAGAATACCGATGCCTGTAATCCGTTTTTTGAGAATAATGTTATGGGTCACCAGATCATGGTAGAGCCTGGGCAGCCGCGACCGCAGTCGTTTAATAACGGCATAGGTTCCGGTAATGAACACATCATCAATATCGTTGTACACGCCGCCGAAACGAAAATAGCAATAGGTAAGTCGGGAACCGGTGATCCTCTCCAGCAGATCCAGAATCTGTTCCCGGTCGTCAAAGGCATAGAGCAATGGAGAAAAACCACCCAGATCAAGGAGAAAGGCGGCCCACCAGAGTAGGTGGCTGGTCAGACGGTTCAACTCCACGGTTATGACCCGGATATACTCGGCCCGTTCCGGAACCTCGATGCCGGCGGCCCGCTCAACGGCCAGGCAATAGCCATGATTGTAGGCCAGGGCATGCAGATAATCCATGCGAGCGGTATTGGGCATGAACTGGGCAAAGGTGCCGTCTTCGGCCATCTTTTCATGCATACGGTGGATATAGCCAAGCACCGGCTCGGCGTTAACGATATATTCCCCGTCCATGGTCAATTTGACCCGAAGGACACCATGGGTGGCGGGATGCTGGGGGCCGAGATTAAGAACAAAGGTCTCGTCGGCGCGGCATTGCACAGGCTCATTCATGGGGTAAAATCCTTCAGCAAAGGATGAAAATCCGCATCCTCGGACAGCAGAAGCGGAACAAGATTGGGGTGACCGGCAAACCGGATCCCATAAAAATCATGGGTCTCCCGCTCGTGCCAGTCTGCGGCCGGCAGAATGTGGGATATGGTCGGAATTTCCGGCTCGGTCCGGGAAATAAAGGTGCGAATCACCACCCGGCAGGGCTCGAAGCCATAATGATTATAATCGTATATGACCTCAAGCCGATCCTCTTTTATCCAGTCCACACCGGTGACGGCCTCAAGAAAAAAACCGATTTCATCCATAATTTTAGCGGCAGCCACCACCTGCTCCGGTGCACAAAAGACATCAACGGCCGTTCCCCGCTCGGCATGATCAGTGATCATGATCCCATGCCTGCGGGCTCCTTTCTCCACCGCTTCCGGCTCGCCCGCCGACTTTTTGTCGACATTGGTGGATTGAGGAAATAATGCAAGCAGGCTGTTACCGGTTTCTTCAACAAAGCTCATGTCAGGCTGCCGATATGTTCCGGCTGTCTGCGCGGCCAGCGCCGACGGCCCGTGATTTTTTCCTCCAGGGTCATAATTCCCTCCAGCAGGGCCTCCGGGCGGGGCGGACAGCCGGGGATGTAGACATCAACCGGCAGAAACTGATCAGCGCCCTCCACAACATTATAGTTGTTTTTACACTTAAAGGGACCGCCGGAGATGGCACAGTTGCCCATGGCGATCACCCACTTGGGTTCGGGCATCTGGTCATAGAGAGTCTTGACGGCGGGAGCCATTTTTTTGGTAATGGTACCGGCAACGATCATCACATCAGACTGGCGGGGGGAAGGGCGGAAGACCTCGGCCCCGAATCGGGAAATATCAAAACGGGAGCCGCCGGTGCACATCATTTCAATGGCGCAGCAGGCAAGACCAAATGTCATCGGCCAGAGAGAATTGGCCCGACAGAGATTGAGCAATTTATCAAGACTTGCCAGTTGAACTACGGATGTGGGTAGTGTTTCCGTTCCCATACAAAGACTCCTTTAACCCAGGAATACACAATGGCCAACGCCAAGACAGCAACAAAAAGGACTACTTCGAAAAAAGCGCGACCGGTAAATTCCGGGCGGCTATAGACGGTCGCCACCGGAAATAAGAACAGGATATCGACATCAAAGGCGAGAAAGATGAGGGCATAAAGATAGTAAATAATGCCGAAACGAATCCAGGCGGATCCGATCGGTTCCATGCCGCACTCAATAAACCGGCCTGTTTTATTGCTAATATTGCGGGTGTGGGACGAGGGGGAAAAAAGCTTGACGATAATAATGGGACCAAAGCCAAAGAGCAAGGCTCCGATGAAAAAGACGGTAACGTAGATGATGTTGGTCAGAACATGCTGATCCATCTTCCTACTCCCTGGTACTCACAAAAATGATATTATCATTTATTTTTATGATGCAAAATATCAGAAGAAATGCTATACGTCAATCAAGAATTCAATCAAAGGATAAAAACGAAAAATTAGACAGTTATCCAAGAGGATAATAATTTTAAACAAATGAACAAAACCATTTGTCTTCTTGACGCTACATGTTATTGTAATCAAACAATAGTATATTTTAATAATAATTTTATTCAATCACACTGATAAGCAGCCATGGCCATCACATTCAGACAACTTGA
>WGCP01000016.1 GCA_015493715.1 Desulfobulbaceae bacterium | reverse complement strand
GACATTATCATACTTGTCCTTTCCCTTGCCATGCATACGGATTGATTCAAGGGTCTCTGCCATCTTGTCGTCGTCGGTAAAAACGGCTCCGCCATCACCATAGGCCCCAAGAGGTTTTGCCGGGAAAAAGCTCGTGGCCGTGACATGCCCAAATGTGCCGGATTTTCTGCCCTTGTATTCACTTCCAAAACCTTGGGCGCTGTCTGCAAGCACCTTCAAATTATATTTATCGGCCAGTTCCATTATGGGATCATAATCAGCAGGCAGACCAAAAAGATCCACCGGAATAATTGCCTTTGGAACCAGCCTTTGAACACCCGGGAACAGTTTCGGCAGAGGATAGATTGACGGATCATTTGCCTGTACCGCTCTTATGGCCGATTCAAGCCCTTGTGGATCGATGTTGAAGGTGCGGGGATCGATATCCACGAAAACAGGGGTTGCGCCAAGGAGTTGAACCACCTCGGCAGTTGCGATAAACGTAAAAGGAGTGGTGAAAACAGCATCACCCGGCCCGATTCCCCATGCCATAAGCGGCATGAGAAGCGCGTCCGTGCCGGAGGAAACGCCAATGCAGTGTTTTGCGCCGGTGTATTCGCAGAGCCGCTTTTCCAGTTTCCGTACTTCCGGCCCGAGGATGTAGCGGCCGTGGTGGAGAACCTGATAAATATTTTTTTCCAGGCCGGGGCGGATGGCATTTTGCTGGGCCTTGAGATCAATAAAATTCAGTTGATCGACGCTCTTTTCTGATTGACAATATTGTTCCGGAGAAATTGCCTTCTCAGGGTATGAATCCAGCAACCGTTGATCCCTTGTCAGAAGTTTAATTTCCCCTGCCGGGAAACGATCAATGGCTCGAATAAGCTGTTCATCTTCCGGGTCATCCACGCCAAACACATCCCCTTCGCCAGCCAGCGAGGCCAGCCAATTCATATTGGAGCTAAATGTTGCTAACAGTCTTCGGGCGATTTTCAGCGACATGGACCTGGTAAGGGAGCAGCCGTCACGTTCTTTTGATCGGATTAATTCCGATGCCAGGGTAAATTCCAGTGTTTGTACGGAACCAGTGTAAATCCAGGGAGAACATCCGTCGGCAAAACACTTTTCCAGAGAATCACAAGACAACTGGAAAAAGGGCTTCCGCCTGGCGCAAATATCGACAATGATGTTTGCATCAAACAGAATATGTTTCATGCCGGCCGTCCTTGTTCCTGGCGATGCTGGCTTCGTAAGTCAAAAGCTGCAATACGGTCTTTTTGTTTTTCCGTGAGTTCCGGTAAATCATCATCTGACGGCAAGGGTGCGTTCAGAATCGCATCTAAGTCGTCAAGCATTGCCTGGATATGTGGACGTGAACCTTTTTCGTCGGGTTCCGCAGGACTATTTACTCCTGTCTCTTTTTCGGTTTCTATTACCTCATCCGGAAGCACCACCTGAACAGGAAAGCGTTGACGTGTCAGATGGATGGATTTGGGGAACTCCAGTTTTCCTTTATTGTACATAGCTTCTACTTGCATATTATCACCTCTCTTGCCTTCTTTGCCTCAGCCAGAGACGCTGTGTGGCTCCAAGTTTTTTTCTTTGCGTCCCTGCGGCGTTGCGTGAAATAAGCAATCATTACCTTTTTATGGATACCTTTCCATTATTGAGCGTATATTTCTCCCCGGTATGCGGGCATTCGCACTCTCCCTCTCCTTCGAGCGGCAAGGACAACTGTTCGCCGTACCGGCTCATCCATCCTATCTGCCTGGCCGGGTTGCCGACGACAAGAGCAAAGGCAGGGACATCCCGGTTGACCACGGCTCCGGCGCCGATAAAAGCGTACTTGCCAATGGTTATGCCACCCACAACGGTGCAGTTGGCGCCGAGAGTTACCCCTTTTTTTACAAGTGTCTTTCTATACTCGTTTTTTCTTGGAATTTCACAGCGGGGATTGTAAACATTTGTAAAAACCATACTTGGACCGCAGAATACATTGTCTTCCAGTTCCACGCCTTCATAGACAGATACATTATTTTGAATCTTGCATCCATTGCCTATCTTTACCTCAGGTCCAATGACCACATTCTGTCCTATATTACAATCACAGCCTATGGTCGACCCCTTGATAATGTGGCTGAAATGCCAGATTCGGGTATTTTCTCCAATTGTTACCTTCTTGTCAATAACCGCCGATTCATGGGCAAAAAATCGGCGATCAGGCAGATGCGACTTCGTAATGGAAATTTTTCTTTCCTGTTCCAGGGACGCCTGACAGGCATTAAGAACTTTCAACACCCGCAACCCCTCTTCCCCGTCAGTCCGGGGAATGTTACGATCTGACATACATTCCAGGAAATGGGCGCATTCAGCTCTCAGCGGCTCATCCTGCGAAACGGTAATGAATTTGCCATCCGCTTTATGGGCAACGGGGATATTCTCCTGCCAGTCAATAGCATGGGGAAAAAGTTGCAGTTTTTCTTCCCAAGGGACCGTATCATCAAAAACAGCCATCTG
>WGCP01000015.1 GCA_015493715.1 Desulfobulbaceae bacterium | reverse complement strand
TGTTTTTTGTAATAATCTTGAAAAACAGGAGAGTGGTGGGCGAAGAGATTTTACTTGCCTTGGTATGCGGGGAGAATTAACATGTGGTCAATGTATGTGCATGATTTGTTGTTATTTATATATTTGCTCCCACGCAGATTCCGGACCGGGGGCTAGGGGGAACAGCCGTGTTTAATGCCTACCGGGAACCATATGTCGTTAGAGAGGTAGCTCCTTTTAATATTGATGGTCTTGCCATACCTTATCCGGAATTTGTTCCCCGGCTGTACAATTTTTGCAGAAAACTTGGTTTTCAAAAAGGCCGTACCATGCCATCCAGGGCATTTTGCTCCGATGAGAATCAGGGCTTGCCTATTATTCTTCTCACTAAACATTTCGGCATATTTCCCTTTAACCATGGCCGGGTCGGTGGCATGTTGGCCGTGGGGAGGCACGGGCCGCATGCGCAGCATGGTGATGATCTGGTTATCGTTCAGGCCAGTCATGTCGGTTACGATCCGGACAGTGGTGAATATGGGGCGTACAAGAGACCCGATCTGTCCGGAGACAATCGTTGTGCATCATGCGGGAAGCTCACCCACGTTATTTCGCCTTATCTGGAGCGTTATTTTTTTGCCCGTGAGCGGATTTTTCTAAGTCGGGACGAAAATGGTCGCTGTTTGATAACGACAAAAAATTCTTTTGTTGATTTTGGTTCCCGACCTGTGGAACATGGGCTTGTTATAAAACTCTCCAATATCGTCGCGCAGGACAATCAGGGAATAATCCGTCCGATTTCCGCTGCAAGCACCACCCAGACCTATGAAGTTTCACCCGCCTTCAGGCATCGTCTTCAGGAACAGAATTATACGTGGAAATCAGGAATAGGGGAGAGCATAGGTAAGCTGTTAACGTCGGATTTGTTTTATTTCAAGGAAAATTTTCACGAGACCGATGATTCGATCCTGCTTGAAAGGAATCTGATTGAATTCATGCCCGATATTGTCAGTGCTCGATATCCATCGCTACGAGCGGCTAAGACGAATATCCAGCTGGAATTCGCCCGGGTGGTGGAATCCATTCGCCGCTGTGATGAATACAAGGGAAGAAATCTCCTCTATATTGCCGGATTAAATATAGATATTTCTGAATATAAAGGGTTTCCGCCAACCAATTATTTTGTTCCCTGGGCTGCCCATGTGCAGCTACAAGGCGGCACCCCGGATGAATACACCCATCCTGTTGAGCAACAGGCTCTCTTTGCCGGACTTATGGCCCAAAGTTCCATCAACCCGGACCAGACGGACTTAAAAGAAAAGATTCACAGTATGCTTAAGGCACCGCGGCTTGACATCAGGTCGAGCCGATAAACCCTAACTGGTCACTTGGCAGCTAACTTATCGTTTTTGCATCTATAAATCTGTGAGTTGTTACAGACGGTGCAGATTTGTGCAGTCGATTCCGTTCGCAGGTAGCGGAGACTCCGATAGCCCCTCTATGCGGGAACGATGGTGGTTAAATAAAATATTGTAAGGTTTTTATGTTCGGCACGACATCACTTGTAGGTGTAGCGGATATTTATTGAAATTTTTACGTTTTTTTCGAAGGTTTTCTTGTGCAAGGAGTGCAAAATGAATGGTAAAATGATAATTGGCGGAGCCATCCTGCTCGTTGGAATTGCCCAGATTATTCCCTATGGGAGAAATCATGTCAATCCCGATGTCGGACAGGAAGTTTCCTGGGACAGTCAGCAGACCAAAGAAATATTTTATCGGGCCTGTGGAGATTGCCACAGTAACATGACGAAATGGCCATGGTACAGTAATATCGCCCCTGCTTCCTGGCTGATTACCCGGGATGTTACTGAGGGGAGAAAGAACTTTAATGCTTCCATGTGGGGCATACAGAAGATCAATAAAGGCGCCTATGCCTCAGATCAGGTTCAGCGCAATAAAATGCCGCCTGCGCAATATCTCTTAGCCCACCCCGAGGCAAAGCTGACCAAGGCCGAGAAAGAGAGCTTTATCCGGGGACTCAAGGCAACCTTTGAATAGAGGGCGCCTGGAAATATTCTATTTTTTCCCGTTTTGTTGTATCGATGATTTGTTTTGTATTTACGGGAAGATATTTCCTGTTTTCCAGGCCGTGTAAAGAATACATGCAATCAGGATGAGCCCTATATCCACCGCAATAAAACTTACTATATAAACGGCCAGCCTGAAGAAAAAATTTGGCGGTTGTACTTTCATTTTTTCCAGCTCCTCCGGACTTTTTCTTGCAACTTCGAGCTGCCGTTCATTGAAATAATCCTCTTCGGAAATTCTCCCGGTAAATATAGTCTCATCTATGGGGAATTTCATGGGGCGCAGGTGGGCATGAAAAAAGTGAAAAATAAATAAGAAAAATATTGCCAGCAATGCCTCTTCGGAATGGAAGATAAGGGCCACATTGAGTACCCATCCCGGAACAAAACGGGTGGTGATTTCCGGAAAGGCCAACATGAGCCCTGAGCCTCCAATGACAATCATTCCCCAGAAAACAGCCCAGTAATCAAATTTTTCCCAGTAACTCCATTTATCCCTTTTGGGCTCGCAAGTTCCTCTCAGAAAACAGCAAAATTCATCCCAGGCTTCTTTGAAATCCTGTACCTTGGGGAACAGAGAATCAGAAGAAAATAAAAAGTGGAAGAAACCTCGAAATCCCTTTTGCCGGACAAGATTTACCAGATAATAGCCATGGAGAAGGACGGCAAGAAAGAGAAGCGCTGCCATACTTTTGTGCAGGAGATCAATATTTTTAAATCCGCCGATAAAAGTGATCATTGTCCGGGCCCATTCAGTCGATGAATAACGAAGCGGCAGCCCGGAGATGGCGAGGCCGATAACGCTGATAAACAAGATAAAATGAGTCAGTCTATGCCAGGTTGGAAAACGAAGGTAAAATACATAGCGTCTTCCTCTGGCCTTTTCAATTCGTGTTTTTATGATGTTGGGAAAACCCCTCATCCAGGCAAGGGTGTGGATTGTGGCGGTGACCATGACAATGAAAAACAGTATTTTCATCATGTGATAAATATAATACAGGATAGGATAGTTTTTCTTGTCATGCACGGAAGAATGCGGCCAGTAAGACAGAAAGGAAGGAGTAACCGTGCCGTGGCATTTTCGACAGGCATGGGCCTCCTTGTTTTTTGAAAGAGGAGACGCCGGTTCTGTCGGCTTTTTTATATCATGGGAGGAATGGCAGTCCCAACAGGTGGCGCCGGTGCCTCCCTGCAGGGTAACAATTTGACCGTGCAGGCTGTCTCTATATGTATCGAGGGAACCTTGGTGGCAGGAACCACAGGTGCGGGTAGTATTCAGGATAAATGGAGTTTTTTTAACGGATTCGATTTTATGAAAGCCGTGGCATGTCAGGCAGTTGGGAGCAGAGTCAGAATTGTTCTTAAATGCCTTGGCATGAATACCCGCCATGTATTCTTTTTTCTCCTGGGAATGGCACTGCCCACAGGTTTCTGAAATATTATCTCTGTTGACTTCGGAGTCAGCATCGGAAATGGGCGAGATATCATGATCACCATGGCAGTCGGAACAAGAGGCATTTGGTTCCCCTTGACTATTTTTTTGGGCATGGATACCGGTTTTGTAAGCATCTACCTCGTGATCGTGGCATTTTGTGCAGTTGGCAGGTCCGTCTCCATCCGAGTTTTCGTGGCAAACCTGACAGCCAAAGCCCTGATGGACCGAATCTTCAAGGACATCATCGGCATGGGCTGGAAGGAGAAAGCTGAGTAAGAAGCAAAGCGTCAGAAAACAAAGGAGACAAACCTTGTCGGATGATAAAAAACTCGGGCCACTGATTTGGGGGAAAGAAATTTTGTAGGGCATTGTTTTTCTTAAATGAAAAATTCCAAAAAAAAAGAGCCTAAAATGTTGTGGTCAGCCTCAATTTTTTTCTTTAAAAATAAATATTCGGACTTTTACGATTCTATCTTTTATGACTTCCACCATATTGCAACCGCCTTGTTTTCTTCCGTGAAGCAATCGCCATCTGAGAGTTTTAGTAAATGGCTGCGTATCTGTTGTTCAATGTTGCTGTCAACCTAAAAAAAGCGCAATAAAACTTCCCATATATCTTAATTTTCCCTAAATAACAGGGGCCTGACAGCAAAATAGCTTGGAATGATACTAAAGCGAAGAATCTTTGCCTGGAAATAAATTTTTCCAGTCAGCTTGGACAAAGAAAAGAGAAAGTAATGTTGATGGCATCGTAAAACTTCGGTCTACCCTGTGTCGTGTGTCACAGGGCGATTCACAACATACTACCTGCCTAATTGAGACTTGCCCCGGAATATTAATTTCCGGAGCCACCATTTCGGGTCGCTTATCCGTGTATCTACGTTTTTAACTCGGCTATTTTGGAAAACATTATGAATTTTTGCGAACCCATCAATGTTGATGAATTCGTAAAAAATCTAAAACGACTGTAGTTGGAAACGTAAGATAACAAATTGGCAGCTTGACTTCATCCGCTTGTAATTTTACGAAACCAACGATGTTAACATATGCACAAATATTTTTTATCACCTATACGGCTCATTATCAATGTTTTTTTCGCCGAATCGGGCTTGGGGTCTCATTTTACGGCGGAGGAAATTATGGAACACCGTACCATTTCCTTCAGGAAAAGGATCAGGTGTATTTTAATTCGGGTTAAGCAAAAAAAATTGGCCCACCGGATTGGTCCCGTCGAAAAAAAGGAAAAAAAGAGGGAAGAAAAGGGATCGATTTGTTTTTGTATTTTTGCATACCTCATTCATCTATCACCTGTTTATGTTTAAAAACTAAACGACCACCAGCTACAAGCTGGTGGGTTTAAAGCTCGGCGGGCTAAACCGCCGACTGAAAGCGAATGCGTCTGCAAGACGGTGGTTTTAAACCACAGGCTTAAAAAAAACGGCTAAAGCCTGCCCAGCAACAATAAATCTGGCCGAATGCCGTGAACGGCTGTTGTCCTTTATTGGAACCTTCATCTTCCCGTTTCGATCCTGTCGACTTCGTCCCGTAGTCTGACCGACATGGATCCAGTTGTTTGCAGCCCCGGAGTCTACGCTTCCATGAGAAGGCTTTGTCAAGTAAGTTCGACGTGGCGAACCATTTTTCTCGCAAGACCCTGTAACGTCACGCTTCCATTCGCATTCATTTATGAGCTCAGCCATAAGCTCGATGCATTGTACAATCCGTCGTGGAAGCTGCAACC
>WGCP01000014.1 GCA_015493715.1 Desulfobulbaceae bacterium | reverse complement strand
TGATTTGATTTTGGCAGAGCTTGTTCCTTTTTTGCGAGTTAGGAATCATCGTAAAATTATCAGGATACTTAATGATATAAACAGATTGCATATGTTGATTGATTGGAGTGAAATTATAGATTATCAGTGTAAATGTTTAAAAAATGGTATTAATGGTATGGGTATACCTGATTTGATAATAGCTCAAAATGCAAAACAGAATAATTGTGAAATATACTCTTTTGACAATCATTTCATATTGATGAGTGGTGCCTTAAAATTGAAATTGGTGGAGTAGAGAATCGGCTTCGCCGTTAACTCGCATATTTCACAAAGGTCGTCGCGAAAGGCATGGTGTTTTCGGGCCTTGCAGAGCAGATAGCTTGTGAAATATACGAGTTAAGACCTACCACAGAACACGACTCCTCGGAGTCTACGCTCCGCTGCGCTTACCTGTATATTCGTGTTTTTACTTAGCCATCTTTAATCATTGTCTGGATTTTTTACGAGTTCATCATTATTGGGCAAAACAGTTCCCATCTTCCTGTAATCGTCTGCAGGACAGGTGGTTTCGTTTGCTTTTTTGCAGTTGTTTTTTTCCTTTCTTTTTTGCTTTTTCCCCGGTCACCGTACTATAATTTGTTTCAGGAATAGAACAACTCTTACCAAGGGAAAAATCAGAGGAAAAATATGGGCGTTGATAATTTGATTTTATTGGAAAACCTGGAATGGTTTGACGAAACCGGTCGGGAACTGCTGCATAGACTCCCTGAACATGGATCCGGCGAGATCAAGTTTGGCGCCCAACTGACGATCCGCGAGAGTCAGGCCGGGGTCATGTATTACAAAGGCAGGGCCGGTGATGCCTTTGGTCCTGGTCGTCATACCCTGAAAACCGGCAATATTCCGATCCTGACAAAAATTCTGTCCGCACCCTGGGGCATGAAGAGCCCCCTGCGTGCCGAGATTTATTTTGTCAACCTCAAGGTATTTACCGACCTGAAATGGGGCACCCGTGATCCGGTGGCCTTTCGTGATGCCGAACTGGGTATGGTCCGTTTGCGTGCGCATGGCGTCTTTAATATCCGTATCGTTCAGCCGGTGCTGTTTATCAATACCCTTGCCGGAACCATGGGCAAGTATACCTCCGAACAGGTCGAGGAATACTTAAAGCGTGTCATTGTCTCCCGTTTTAATGATTATCTCGGCGAAAAATTACGTACCCTCTTTGATCTGCCGGGACATTTCGATGCTCTCGCCCTCGGGCTTCAGCAGCGGCTGACAAAGGATTTTGTTCGTTTCGGCCTTGCCCTGGACGGGTTGTATATCACCTCCATTACCCCGCCCGAAGAGGTACAGTCGGCCATTGATGATCGCAGTCGTCTCAGCGTGATCAAAGATATGGACAAGTTTGTCCGCATGAAGGCGGCCATGGCCATGGAAAAGGCCGCCACCGCCGGAGGTGAGGCCGGGGCCGGCCTGGGCCTTGGTCTGGGGATGATGATGCCCGGCATGTTCGGTGGCCTGCAGGCAAAAGCGCCTGCAAAAGAGAAACAGGCTGCCGTCGTCCGTTGTCCGGAATGTGACAATACTATTCCTGTCGATGCCCGTTTCTGTCCCTATTGCAGCCATCAGCAGGTGGTGATGCGAAAGTGCATCAACTGCGGTGAAAATTTGAGCGCCGATGCCCGTTTTTGTCCACACTGCGGTCATCCGGCTGATGAAAAACCTCGGATTATGGTCTGCCCCCACTGCCATGCCAATAATCTTCCCGGGGCGGCCTTCTGCAATCAATGCGGAAGAAAAATCTGATGATGGTCCCTGCAGCCAGTGGATATTAAAGTAGAACAGGCCTGTCCGCAGTGTGGGGCGCCGATAGTTATAAAAGAAACGGATCGTCTGCTTACCTGTCCCTATTGCGAGGTCAAGAGTTTTATTCGCGCAAACGGCGTTTTTCGTTACTACTTGCCGCCGCAGCAAGAGAATAAGCGGGATGCGTCGTTGCTGTATGTACCCTATCTGCGGTTTAAGGGTTCTATTTTTGTTGTTAACGAGGCGGGAATCGGCCACAAGGTCATGGATACGACCCAGATAGGTGTTGATGTTCCCGGGTTTCCGCCGTCTCTGGGGATTCGCCCCCAGGTTATGCCGGTCAAACGGCTGGTTCCGCAGATTTCGGGCCGTTATCTTTCGTTGGCCATAAAGGCTCGCGCCGTGTTGGAAAAGGCCATCCGTCTGACTCCCCTGCGGGTGGAACGAAGAGAGCCCGTGCGTAAACCGGTCACCTATGACGGTGAGAACGTGGTCTACGAT
>WGCP01000013.1 GCA_015493715.1 Desulfobulbaceae bacterium | reverse complement strand
CCATTGATCCCCAGGCATTCTCCTGGCTGAAATCATGGCGCAAGCCGGGTGTTAGAGCAGTTCTTCCGGATCTGCGGGGTGACGGTCGGGTGGAACCTTTACTTGCCTGGTACGATTTTCGCTGCCGTCCGTTTGTGGAACAATTGGCCGCCGAGGGCTGTCTGCGTCCCGGCGCTCTGGTGAGCAGACCGGGCATTATTACGCCCCGTCCTCCGGCAGAGCTGCATGGTTCCTGGCGCAATATCAACACCCCGCTGGAACTGGAATCGCTGCAGGAAACAAAATTTTCCGGCTCAACCTGAACAGAGGGCACTGCTATGACGTCACCAAAGAAGGCCACTGAACGTCGGGATCTTTCATTATCGGCAAATGGCTTTGATCCCCATTTCACGGTTTTTCACGAACTGATGGCCTTTAAGGTGCAGGAGATCCTCCTCGTATCAAGTCCGTATGATGCCTATATCATGGAAGAAGATAACTCCATGACCTCCCGCATCATCAATGAATACCACGGCCTCAATCTCAGTCGTCCCCCCAGGATCACCAGAGCAACAACTGCTCGTAAGGCATTGGAAATTCTTGAAAGTAACTCATTTGATCTCATTATCACTATGCCGCATCTTGGTGAAATGGACGGCTATTGTTTTGGTCACGAGGTGAAACAACGCTATCCGGACCTGCCGGTCATTCTGCTGGCCCACTCTGTGCGTGATGCAGTCATACCCGGTCAGTCCGACACCTGCACCTGTATCGATAACGTCTATGTCTGGTGTTGTGATTCCGATATCTTACTGGCAATCGTTAAAAATGTGGAAGATGCTCTCAATGTCGAGACCGATACCACCAAGGCCATGGTCCGGGTTATTCTTCTTGTCGAGGATTCACCCCTGTACAGGTCGCAGTTGCTGCCGATGCTGTATGCGGAAGTTGTCCGGCAGACGCAGTCTGTCCTTGATGAGGGCTTGAACGAAAAACACCGGTTGTTGAAAATGCGGGCCCGGCCGAAGATTCTGACCGCTGCCTCTTATGAAGAAGCGATTGCAATTTTTGAAAAGTATCGGCAGTATATTTTCTGTGTGCTGTCGGATGTTCGTTTTCCGAAAAACGGGATATTGGATGAAAAGGCGGGTGTCGATCTGCTGGCGGAATTTCGCTATGAACAACCCGATCTTCCGCTCCTGCTGCTCAGCACGGAAGCGGCGAACAAGGCAAATGCGGAATTTCTTTCGGCCGCCTTCGTTGAAAAAAATACCAAGAAGATTCGTCAGAAAATCCATAATTTTTTTCTGCGATATCTCGGGTTTGGAGATTTTGTCTTTTGTCTCCCCGATGGAACCGAGGTGGGGCGGGCAAAAAATCTGCATGATTTAGAGGCCCGGCTTAAAACCGTTCCCCTGGAATCGATTCTCTATCACGGCCGCAATAATCATTTTTCCAACTGGGCCATGGCGCGGGCCGAGATTGCCCTGGCCATCAGGCTGCATAAACGTTTTTTTCAGCATAGCGTCAGCGGTGAGATTTTGCGGGAAGAACTGATTAGAAAGGTGCATGCCTTACGCAAGATCAGGCAGCAGGGAGTTGTCGCCCAGTTTGACCGACATACTTTTGATCCTGAAATTATGGATTTTGTCAGGATCGGCAAGGGATCCATGGGCGGCAAGGCCAGAGGGCTGGCCTTTATCTCCTCCTGGCTGTACCGTTCAATGAAAAAAAAATCCGTGGCAGACAGCCAAGCCATTACCATTCCTCGGACCTGCATAATAACCGCCGACGGTTTCAATGATTTTATTCTGCAGAATGATTTGAGTTATCAGGAAGGCGCCTCGGATGACGATATCGCCGATCGTTTCCTTCAGGCCTCCCTGCCGGAATGGCTTGCCGGGGACCTGCGGGCATTTTTAGAAAAAATTCACGGGCCGATATCCGTGCGCTCATCAAGCCTGCTCGAAGATGCTCAGTCGCGTCCATATGCCGGATTATACAGTACCTTTATGCTGGTGAACGGAGCGGAAAAAGTTGAAATCCGCTATCGGCAGCTGCAACAGGCGGTCAAACTGGTGTATGCCTCCACCTGGTATGCCGGGCCCCGTGCCTTTTCCCGCTCGATCGGACAGACTCTGGATGATTCCATGGCGGTTATCATTCAGCAGTTGGCAGGCAACCGCTATAACGGCTATTTCTACCCTGCGATTTCCGGCGTTGCCCAGTCCTATAATTATTATCCAATATCACCCATGACCTCACAGGACGGCATTGCCCATGTTGCCGTTGGTTTTGGAAAAACCGTGGTCGAAGGAGAACAAAGTCTTCGTTTTTCGCCGGCCTTTCCCGGTCATTTGCCGCAGTTTTCCACGGTCGATGATATCCTGGCCAATGCCCAGCGCTGGATGTACTGTCTTGATTGCACCCATCCGGAAGGATTTTCGCATGCACAGGGAAACCTGGTGCGAAGGCCGATTGATGAAGCCGTTGATGACTTACCGATACGCATGCTTTCCTCCACATTTTTTCCCGAGGAATACCGTATTCGGGATGCGGACCTGCCGGGTTCCAAGGTGTTGACCTTTGCCTCAATCCTGAAGTACGGGAGCTATCCGCTGCCGGATATGCTCAAAGAGTTGCTGGAAATCGGCAAAAAGGGTATGGGCTGTGAGGTGGAAATTGAATTCGCCGTTGATCTGCACCGGGACCCCGCGCAGAGTGTGTTTTATTTTCTGCAGATTCGGCCGATAGTCACCGGCAATGAAAATTTGCAGATTAAGATCAGAAAGAAAGAGCGTGAGCGTAGTATTCTTCATTCCAGACGGGCCCTCGGCCATGGCCGGTATGAGGCCATCCGAGAGATTGTTTTTGTTCGGCAGGAAAGTTTTGATGTTGCCCTGACCAAAAAGATGGCCGCAGAAATAAGCCGGATCAATACCCGGCTGCATAAGGCCGGCAGGCCCTACCTGCTGATTGGTCCCGGCCGCTGGGGTACGGCCGACCCCTGGCTGGGGATTCCCGTCCGCTGGAACGATATTTCCGGTGTCGGCGCCATTGTTGAACTGCAGGATTGCAGTATTCGGGCCGAGCCTTCTCAGGGCTCGCATTTTTTTCAGAATATCACTTCGTTGGGTATCCCTTACCTCATGGTTCAGGATGCACGATGCGCAGCGGATAAAGAAAAGAATCCGGAGTTTATCGACTGGGAGATTATCCAGGGACTGGACGTTGTTGTCAAAGGAGATTTTGTCACCCAGGTAACCCTGGCCGATCCCTTTGTTCTGAAGGTGGACGGCCATACATCGGAAGCCGTCTTCTATCCTGCCGGGGATTGAT
>WGCP01000012.1 GCA_015493715.1 Desulfobulbaceae bacterium | reverse complement strand
AGTTACGAATCCCCATGAGGGGTTATGAGCATCAGCTCGATACGCGCATGGCCAGGATGTCCGGCGTTACGAATCCCCATGAGGGGCTATGAAATGACAACCGATTTCTGCAAATTCACAGCAACGGTTGAGTTAATTATTTTTGTAGTTAAAAAAAGTATGATTACCGGGTGAGCAAGGCCAGGATGAGTCGGGTAAGATCAACCATGTCCTGAAGCTGGACCTGCTCTCGTATGGAATGGACATTGGTCATGCCGGTGGCAATAATGGCCGTATCCAGGCCGTAGCCGTTGAAGATATTGGCGTCGCTGCCGCCGCCGGCCACAACCAGCGCAAGGTCCATACCAATGGATTTTGCCGTAAGATCGACCTCGCGAACCACCCGACTCTCCGGAGCAAGTCGCATCAGGGGAAAGTCCAGGTGGGCGCTGAAATCAACCGAGGGCCTGCCCTTGGCCATGCCGGTTGGATCGTGCCATTTGTCGATGGTGTCTCCAAATATTTTTTCTATCCGCTCCGTCAGCTCGGCAAGTTTTTTCTGGGAATGACTTCGTACTTCGCCTTCAATGGTAACCCGTTCCGGGACGATATTTGAGGCTACACCGCCGCAGATTGTACCAAAATTGACCGTGGTGTCGTCATCAATACGGCCATCGGGCACCAGTGCCAGAGCCCGGCTTGCAAGAATAAGGGCATTGATTCCCCGTTCCGGATGCAGGCCGGCATGGGCGGCAACGCCATCGACCCGTATTTTCAGCCTGTTGGATGCCGGAGCACCGATAATGACCCGACCTGATCCACTGGAGTCAAGGGCGTAGCCGAATGTTGCCCGTATATTCTGCGGATCAAGGGCCTTGGCCCCCAACAGTCCGATTTCTTCGCAGGTGGTAAAGATAAACTCCACCGGCCGATGCGGCAGATTTTGTTCACGGATGATGCGCATTGCCTCGATCAGGGCGGCAATACCGGATTTGTCATCACTGCCGAGAATGGTGTCGCCCGCACTGGTAAAGAGATCGCCCTCTCGTTGGACGCGGACGCCGATACCGGGTTCTACCGTATCCATATGACAGTTGAAAAACAGCGGTTTCCTGTCCAATGTACCGTTGAAACGAAAAAACAGGTTCCCGCTTTCCGAGCCGGTACGATTTGCAGAGTTATCTTCAAAGCTCTCGTCTGGAGCAAGTGTTGTCCATATTTTTTTCAGCCGGGATGCTATTGCTCCTTCATGGCGGGAAGGACTGTCGGTTTCGCAAAGCTCGGTAAATGTGGCTGCAAGCCGTTCTTTATTTAGCATAACGTCAAATTTTTTCCAGGAGAACAATTGCGTGAGCGGCAATGCCTTCGCCGCGCCCTATATAGCCCATTTTTTCCGTTGTCGTTGCTTTAATATTTATGGATTCCGGCGAAATATTGCAGATTCGGGACAGGTTTTGCCGCATGTTTTTTAGATGAGGTGCAAGCTTGGGCGCCTGGCAGAGAACCGTCAGATCGGTATTTGAAATTGCATACCCTTTGCCATTGGTTAGATCAATGATTTTTTCAAGGAGCATCAGGCTGTTGATCCCTTTATAGCTATTGTCCGTGTCGGGGAAATGGCTGCCGATGTCACCTGCACCCAAAGCGCCGAGGATAGCGTCGATCAGGGCATGGGTCAGGACATCGGCGTCGGAATGGCCAAGGAGTCCTTTGGTATATTCTATATGCTCACCACCAAGGATGAGTTTTCTGCCTTTCTCAAGACGGTGGGCATCAAATCCGTGACCGATGCGCAACATATTATTTTTTCCTCCGGGAATTTCTTTTTCTCCAAGAAGCCCTTGGGCGATTTGCAAATCACCGGGTCGGGTAATTTTAATATTCCGTTCCTCGCCTTCTACCACGGCAACGGGAATTCCCGCGTGTTCAAACAGCGAGGATTCATCTGTGCCGGTGAATCCATCCCTCTCCGCCGCTTGGTACGCCTTTTCAAAAAGATGTCTGATGGCTCCCTGCGGTGTCTGCGCTGAATAGAGATCGGACCTGTCAATGGTTTTACCAATGCTTTTGTCCGCGTTAATGCGCTTGATGGTATCATTAACGGGAATTGCTGCAATGGCAGCGCCCTTGTCGATGATTGTTTGCAGGCATGCACGGATGAGGCCGCCACTGACCAGCGGTCGGGCACCGTCGTGCACAAGAATGATTTGAATTTCTGCGGGCATGGCATCAAAGCCGGCTTT
>WGCP01000011.1 GCA_015493715.1 Desulfobulbaceae bacterium | reverse complement strand
CCCATTGGCTCGCCCAGGGCCAGTCGGATCTGTTCTCGGATGAGGTTTGGATGGATGTCGTTTAAATAGCTGATGCGGGCGGAGACATCGTTTTCAACCTGGATACGGGTATTCACCTCGAGAAGATAGGGCTTGCCGCTGCGGCTGACGATCCATTCCCATGTGCCTACGTTGTCATATTTGACATAGTCGGCAAGGCGGAGCGAATATTCGACAATATTTTCCAGTACGGAAGCGCCGTCGAATGCATACTCAAAGCAGGAATCGTCAAAGCCGGGAGCGGCTTCGATACGTTTCTGGCGACCGGTGGACTGGATGGTACAGTTGCGCGAGTTGAAATGAACACGCTCGTTATGACGTGAACAGACCAGCTGCACCTCAAGGTGGTTGTAATCGGTCAATCGCTGCTCAATCAGGACACCGCCGTCCCCAAACTGGCGCTTGGCGTAATTCTGTACCTGTCGATAGATCTGTCTGAACTGCTCAATCTGGGTGACTTCTTCGATGCCCATTCCGCCGCCGCCGGCCGCTGCTTTGACCAGAATTGCCGGTTGCTCGATATTATCGTTTTCCTGGACAGCAAAGAGATGCTGGGCTATTTCTTCCGCCTCCATTTCATTATAGATTGGAGAATCGGTACCGGGAATGGTAGGAATACCAAGCTTGTTGGCCACGTGTTTGGTGTTGATCTTGTCACCCAGATTTTTGATGACCTCCCAGTTCGGACCGATAAAAGTCAGTGGCCGGTCACGAATGGTCACCCGTCGGGCAAAACGAAAATCTTCAGAAAAAAAGCCATATCCCGGATGAATAGCCGTGCATGAGGTATGGTCGGCAATGGCCAAAATATCGTTGGCGTCGGTATATCGGGTCACTCGCCATGCGTTTTGTTTCGGCCCCGATACCCGGTTACGCCGGACATGCTCCGAGTCCTGGTCGGCATCGGTGTAGATGACGACATACTCCAGGTCCAGATCCCGGCAGGCCTCCATGATGCGGATGGCTATTTCCCCGCGATTGGCGATAAGTACTTTACCCTGCACGCGAAACCTCTTATGAAGAACAATACTCTCCGGTTGATTGGACTGCTTCACCGGATGTATGAAAGATTAATGAAGGAGTAAAAAAGACGGCCCTCGTGATGCGGCCTTGTCTCAAGTCCCGGAAAAATGTATTTTCCGTATAGTCTAAAGACTAATCTTTTATTTTACCCGAAGCATGCCTTCTTGCAAAGATGGAAAATAAAAAATTTTGTTTACGCCGGTTTTCTCGCTGATATTATAGCGTTTTTTTGGTAGTGATCCGGTCGCTATTCTGTCGGCCCTGCAGTTTTTTCCTGTTTTTTTGTTTGTCTCTCCCATCTCCTCGGCCCGGATTGGAAATTTCGTTGTTCCTCCGGATAACTCGGAGTACATTATCGCATGCGGCAGTCATCAAGACCCAAAAAAAATAGAGAAAAAAAGCCATAGAGTGGACTAAAGAAATCATGGATGAGAAAACAAAGGGGATATGGGGGCATCTCAAAGATATTTTTCATTTTCGGGGAGCGCCTGACACCGCCCGGGAGCTGGAAAGTGATATCCAGGAACTTCTCGAAGAGGGAGAGGAACAGGGATTAATTTCCAGTCATGAAGAGCGCATGATCAGTTCCATCTTTGATTTTCGTGAAACCGAGGCTTCGGAAATTATGACCCCATCGGCGGAAATAATAGCCGCCGACAGAACAAGTTCCGTTCGGGAGTTGATTCGTTTGGTGCTTGAAGAGGGGTACACAAGAATTCCGCTGTTTGACACCACTCCCGATACTGTTATCGGCATTGTGCACGCTAAGGATCTTTTGCGGTTCTGCGGCGATGCCGATCATCCCGAGGACGAGCTGCACGATTATATTCATTCACCTGTTTTTATTCGTGAGTCGACACCGATTATTGATCTGCTCCACATCTTTCAGGAGAAAAAAAGTCATATGGCGATTGTCACCGATGAATTCGGCGGCGTGCGTGGTCTGGTGACGCTTGAGGATGTAATTGAGGAGATCGTCGGTGAAATAGCGGATGAACATGATCAGGAGGAGATTGAACTGCGGGTGGTGGAAGACTCTATTATCGTTGTCGATGCCAAAATTGATACAGAAGAGGTGGAGCGTTTTTTTTCCTGCCGTCTGCCCGATGGGCCATATGAATCCGTCGGCGGATTGATCTTGCATCGCCTGGGAGAGGTGCCGACCCGTGGAGCCGAGATCGTCATCAACGGGCTTCTTTTTACCGTGATCTCGGCGGATAAACGCCGAATCAAAACAGTACGCATAGAAAAAAAACAATGATCAAAACCGTTGCATCGGTCAATACGAGCCGGTGGCGCTCTTTGGCCGCCTCCGTAAGTACCGCTTTACTGCTCTTTTTTGCCATGCCCGGCTATTTCGGCTGGTGGCCCTTGCTCTTTATCGCCTTGGTTCCGCTGTTGTCGGTGGCATTGTATCTGCCGCCTCGGCGTAGCGGCTGCATGGGTTTTATGACCGGTTTCCTTTATCACATCCTGACCCTGCACTGGATTGTCGTTGTTCTGGGCAGGTATGGCGGCCTGCCGCCATGGCTGAGCGTGTCCGCCATGGTGCTGCTGGCTGCATACATGGGAGTGTATTGCGCCCTGTTCTGTTTTCTGTTCAGTCTGCTTGCCGGACGGTCATGGCACCGGGAACGGTCGGTAGCTGTTTTAGTCTGGACGGCACCGATACTCTGGGTCGGGCTTGATTATCTGCGCGGCTTTCTTTTTACCGGTTTTCCCTGGCTTGATCTCGGCTATGGTCTGTATTCCCAGCCTGTACTCATGCAGGCCGCTGATCTGGGCGGTCATCATCTGCTTTCTTTTACCCTGGTGTTGGCAAATGGTTTTATCGTCGCCATTCTTGACCGCCAAAGGCCACAGGTACGCTGGAATGTCCGTCGGGAAAAACGCGCCCTGTTGCTGGCCTGTTGTTTTCTCATCTTTGTCTTCGGGTATTCCGTGGTCCGTTTTCGGGTCATGCCTTCTCTTTTTCGTCATTCCCTGCAGGCGGAAATTTCCGTGGTCCAGGGAAATATTGCCCAGAACCTGAAATGGAGTCCGAAGCAGAAAGAACAGACCGTCGAGACCTATGAACGTCTTTCACGCCAGGCTGTAACAGACCATACCACGGAACTTCTGGTCTGGCCGGAAACGGCGCTGCCCTTTTATCCGCAGCAGGATCCCCTTGCAGCTCGGGTCGTCAGGTTGGCCAGGAAAGAAAATCTGTACCTGTTGACCGGAGCCCCCACTTTTGCAATAAAGGGTGAGGGCCGACAACGGCAGGTCTCCTATTTTAACAGCGCTCTGCTGATAGATCCAAACGGCAGGGTCGTCGGCAGCCATGCCAAACAGCATCTCGTCCCCTTTGGTGAGTACGTGCCTCTGCGTAAATTTCTCCCTTTTCTCTCGCCGCTGGTCGAAAATATTGGTGATTTTACGGCCGGAACTTCAAGTGAACCACTCGCAGTGGGCAAACAGCTTCGGCTTGGAATATTAATCTGTTTTGAATCCATATTCCCCAGGGTTGCCAGGGACGAGGTGGCGGCAGGCGCCAACCTATTGGTCAATCTGACGAATGATGCCTGGTATGGACGGACCAGTGCGCCATATCAGTCCATGGCCATGGCCGTGTTGCGGGCGGTGGAGAACAAGCGTTCTCTTGTTCGGGCGGCAAATACGGGTATCAGTGGCTTTGTTGATCCGGTTGGGGAGGTGGTGCAACAGACAAAAATATTCACCCCGGCGGCAATTACCGCCAAAGTTCCCGTTTTTGAGAAACAGACGGTTTTTGTGCGCGGCGGCTATGCATTCGGCGGCCTGTGCCTGGCAGGTATCCCGATGTTGTTGCTTATATTGTGGAAAAGGCAACTGTAGGAGGGGTTTTACGCAGGTGCCCCGGCAAGGAGAATGGTGCTGATTTGCTCTCTCTACAAAAATAGTGGATAAAAAAATAAATTTTCTTGTTTTTTTCTTGTTTCTTCTGTTATGTTTCATACATAGTGTAAATGCGTAGTGCTGTAGAGAAGTAAAGACACCATCATGTAAGTGGTACTGTTTTTGTTGCCTTGAAGCCTTACGCGTCATCCAGAACATTCAGCTCATATTAAGGAGAACAAGAGAGCAATGTTACAAGGAACAGTAAAGTGGTTCAATGAATCCAAGGGCTTTGGTTTTATTGAGCAGGAAGACGGGAAAGATGTGTTTGTCCATTATTCTGCTATCCAGGGAAGTGGATTCAAGACATTGAATGAAGGTGACAAGGTAGAGTTTGAGGTGGTTGACGGTCCCAAGGGTCCGGCTGCCGCAAACGTACAAAAAGTATAATTTCAACTTCTCCCTGTTCGGTTTCGACCGGCAGTGTGAGATAAAGGAGAGGATACGGCTTCTCCTTGCATAATCCCGGTAACCTCAGCGTTGCCGGGATTTTTTTATGGCGCTTTGTTGAAGAGAGAGTATTTTATGCAGGTTCAGACGTTTTTTCGTGCCCTTATGGAGCCTCAATACAGATTTTTTCCGTCGTGAAGATCGCGCTTATTCAAATAAATCCCGTTATCGGGGCCTTTAACGCCAATCTGACCAAGGTTCTTGAACATCTTGAATCGGCCCGAGCTGCTGGTTGCCGGCTTGCTGTTTTCCCGGAGTTGACCCTGTGTGGCTATCCGCCCCGTGATCTTCTTGAACGATCGTCTTTTCTTGAGGCCCATGACCGTGCCCTTGCCGAATTGGTTCAAGGTGTGCACGGCATCGGATGTGTGATCGGTGCCCTTGAACGCAGGGTCGGCCCCGGCAAATCGTTGTACAATTCAGCTTTTTTCATTGATGGGGGCAAGGTTCTTTATCGGGTACGAAAACAGCTACTCCCCACCTATGATGTCTTTGATGAGTGCCGCTATTTTGAGCCGGGCTCGGCTTCACCTCCTTTTTCCTTTCAGGGAAAATTCATTGCCCTGTCGGTTTGTGAGGATATCTGGCAGGAGCCGGGAAAGTATCCGATTGATCCGGTGGCAACCTTTTTTGACCATGACCCTGAGCCTGATTTTTTAATCAATATTTCCGCCTCTCCCTATCACCATGGCAAACTTTCCCAGCGGTTAGAGGTGTTTTCCTCACTCTGCAGGCGGCATCGGTTACCGCTTATCTATGTCAATCAGGTCGGCGGACAGGATGAACTGATTTTTGACGGTCATTCCCTGGTCATCGATGCGACCGGAAAAGTCCGGGCGGCCGGCAGAGGGTTTGCCGAGGATATCATAATCGTCGACAGTGGAGACTGGCGTCCCCGGATTGATCGGCCTGTGCCGACGGACACAACCGGCCAGGTTCTCGATGCCCTGACCCTGGGGGTACGGGATTATATGGGAAAGATCGGCTTTCATCGGGCGGTGATTGGTCTGTCCGGCGGTATCGATTCGGCTGTTACCGCAGCCATTGCCTGCCGGGCGCTGGGAGCGGATAATGTTGTCTGCCTGGCGCTGCCCTCTCCTTATACATCGCAGATGTCCATTGATGATGCCCGTGTTTTGGCGGATAATCTGGGTTGTGGATTTGAAATCCTGCCTATTGCCAAGGCCATGCCGGCCTTTACTGACACCTTAGCTCCGCTTTTTTCCGGTATGCCTGAAGATGTGACCGAGCAGAATCTACAGGCACGAATCAGAGGGACGCTCCTGATGGCCTATTCCAATAAATTGGGCCATCTCCTGTTGTCAACCGGCAATAAATCAGAAATGGCGGTGGGCTACTGTACCCTGTACGGCGATATGAACGGCGGCCTTGCTGTGCTTGCCGACGTACCCAAAGTGATGGTCTATGAACTGGCACGATTGATCAATACCGACGGTGAGGTTATTCCTGAGCGGATTATCACTCGGCCGCCGTCGGCGGAACTAAAACCCGATCAACTGGATCAGGATGATCTTCCGCCCTATGAAGTGCTTGATCCTCTGCTGCAGGGATATCTCGAGGAATTCTTAGGAGTGGAAGAACTGGTTGCACGGGGATTTGAACGCAGCGTCGTCTGTGATGTTATTCGTCGCATTAAGCGCAATGAATACAAAAGGCGCCAGGCGCCCATAGGTCTCAAGGTTACCTCCAAGGCCTTCGGCTATGGCCGTCGCTACCCGATTGTCCAGGGATTTAGTGAATGAGGATGATCCGTTATGGCCGGTAAACCACCCCGCAGGCTCATCGCTGCACTTATCCTCATCCCCTTTCTTTTTATGCTGCTCGTCTATCTTTTCTATCGGGAAGAGCGGACACAGCGGCCGCAGCAGTTGGCCGTAACCACCGCCGGATATGTGGAGATGTGTTTGAACTGCCATAAGGATGTCCATCTTGATGCCGCCCATGATGCCAAGGTGGTAGGTTGTTCGCCCTGTCATCTCGGCAATGCCCTGGCCATTGATAAGGAAAAGGCCCATCGGGGAATGGTGCTCAATCCCGGCGACCTGCGGGTGGTGGAAAAAACCTGCGGGGTCGAGGGCTGCCATCCTGCTGACCCGCACAAGGTGAAAAATTCCCTGATGGCCACAAATCGTGG
>WGCP01000010.1 GCA_015493715.1 Desulfobulbaceae bacterium | reverse complement strand
TGCCTTGTGGTGTACTGATAAAATTCGCCCATATCGTGTAACCGGGCATCGCCGTTCAAGCCCTGCTTTAAGCCCAAAAACATGGCCCCCTTATATTCGTTTGTTTCAAAAATGCTGTTTGGCTTGATATAGTGGCCATCTACATTGGTTTTGGCGTGGGCCGTGGCCGGACCGTGCAGTACCAGCACCGTGATGGAGGGAAATTCAACTTCCATTGCCTCCATTATTTCTTTAAAGCGCGATGCGACCTTGTCCATATGTTCCTTGAACGAATGGACGGGATTACGATAGGAGCATTTCTCTGATTCCGTTAATTTCTGTCCATTGACGAAGCAACTGTAATCAACCCAGTCTCCCCTGTTTTCCTGACTTTCATTTATTTCCCAGGTTTCATAATTTTCAGGATGAGCCTGAACGTCCCCTTTCTTGGGAAATTTAAAGTTCGACATATATAAACTATGGCGATGCTGATCAGATGTGTACGGTTCGTCATCAAATAAAATTCCCTTAAACCCGAGATTCTTTGCCGCTTTGGCAACTGCGGCAAAGTTATTCGCTGTTTTCTGCCAGACAGCGTCATCCCAGAAATCACCGGGAAAATCGATGTTTATACGGAGAAAATTTTCAGTTTTCTTTGTAAACAGGTTTTGCAGGGACTTTACTTCGTCCCATACCCGTTGATAAGTCACATCGTTATTGTTTGCGCTCATCACGTAGCTGGTATAGACATTGCCGACCACAACAAAGCCTGAAAAGGGCAATTGTTCAACCTCTGCATGATGGGCGGACAGATAAGGCGGCATCGAATAATACCAGCCTAATTCACCATCCAGGAAAATGAGATGTTTTTGGGCAAGGGCAACGGACGGCAGGAGGATGATCAATAGGATCAAGTAAATTTTATTCATTTTTTCACCGAAAATTGTTCAGTCTTTATCTTGGTGGCACAACAGGACTTGTTGTCTTGTCTGCCAAAAAATGTTGCTAAAACCTATAAATGAATCATCAGCACCGTGCCGTCATTGGTCCGGAGCGGAAAAAACAGGCCATGTTTCGGGGCATCAGCTTTCTGTGGGTCGGTGCCGCGCCGGTATTCCTGGATGTTGGTCAGGCCGTCTCCGTCGGGGTCCAGGTCCCTGTCTGCGGCATCGTTTGGGTCCAGGCCGTGGCTGGTTTCCCAGTCATCGGGCATGCCGTCATGGTCGGTATCTGCTGCCGGATCGTCGACGTCAAAATGGGCGGTTACCGTGACCCCGTTGGCGGGCATGGTGAAAAGCGTGTTCGACGCATTGGCATTGCTGAAGGTTCCGCCGTGCGACGAGCTCCAATGAGAAAAATGGTAGCCCGGCTGTGGAGAATCGGCGGAGATATGAATGGTCGCCCCGGCCTCGTACACGCCGCTACCGTTGCCGCCCGCAACCCTCAGGGAATAGATGAGCGTACCCGTGGGATGAATGGCACCCAGCACCCAGTCTTCCGGATCCATATTCTGCAGGGTGCCGTTGCTGGTGCCTGCCTTATCTGTAAGTTTATTGCCGCTGCCCTCGTTAAAATCCCAGTAGCCGACCAGGTGTTCTTCCTGGGCCGGATCAAGCTCCTGCTGATAATTGGCCCTGATCTCGGCCCCGGTGCGGGCCACGTCCCACAGGCGGAGTTCATCGATAGTGCCCTTGAAATTATGGGTACCTGCACCGTTGTCATAATAGGAGGCAATGGCAAAGTGTGCCATGGGCGGGACGATTTCCCCGGCATTGACCAGGGGTTGGGCCGTGCCGTCAAGATAAATACCGGTCAGAATGTTGTTCTGCACGACAAAGGCCAGGTGATGCCACTGGTGCATGGGGAAGCTGATGTCGGCATGATTTCCTGCCCCTTCCCCCCATGAGGGCAGCCGATCCTGGCTTTTTAGAACAAGGCGCTGGCCGTCACCGCCGAAATTCAGCAGGGCATCCACATCATTGCTGGTATCGTCCTGCCGTACCCACATCTCAATGGTCAGGTCAGCTCCGGGGGTGGGAATGCTTTCGATTGCCACCAGCTCATCAAGGGAATCAGCATTAAAACGAAGGGCGTAATCATTTTTCGGCCGTACCTCGACCTGAATGGTATCGTGGCCAATGCCGTTTTCCGTATCAGTCACCGTCAGGGTAAGGATATGGATTCCCACCGGGAATTCAAGGCTTGGCCGGGCCTGGGTTGCCAGGACGTTTCCCTGGTCGTCACGCCATGTATAGCTGGTGATCAGGCCGTCCGGATCAGAGGAATTGCTGCCGTCAAGAAGCACAGGTTCACGGCCGTTGTTATCGCTATCAGTAACAGTCTGGTCATGGCCCGCCCTGGCAATGGGCTGAATATTCGGCCCGTGCCTGTTCACGCGGATGACCACCTGGTCGGTTGTCGACATCTGGTCATCATCGGTCACGGTCAGGGTAATGGTATGAATACCGATCATCATGGGCACACCAGAAGGGTTTTCTCCTTCGGCCAGGATGATACCGTCGATTCTCCACACATAACTCGTAATGGTGCCGTTGTCCGAGGAGCCGCTGCCGTCAAGGTCAACATAGACAATACCGCTGCCGTCCTCCCGATACACCTGGTCCGGCCCGGCGTCGGCCACGGGCGGCGCCTTGTTCCCCTTGGAGGCGTATGAGGTGTTGCCGTACATGCCCATGTTCACCCGGCCGCCGTTTGGTTCCGGTTCATCGGCATAGCCGGTGGCCGGGGCGCCGGCATTGACACCAATACTGGTTGCCTGATCGGTCTCCCAGCCAGAGACGGCATCGTTCCACCGGCCGGTTTCACTCTGCAGGTGAAAATCAGCCGTGCCGTTGGTATTGTTGAAATTTGTCCCCAGCTCA
>WGCP01000009.1 GCA_015493715.1 Desulfobulbaceae bacterium | reverse complement strand
TTTAAAAACTGGGCCCCCTGGCACTCAACCGAAGATCGGGACGCCATCCCCCAGGATCTGCGTACTGTACTCAAAAGCGCCAAACGGCTGCTGGCCCCGCAGACCCTGCTTGCAATTCTTCAATCCTTTGTGGTTTTTTCCACCGCTAAGACCGGGGCGGGAAAACCGGGTCATAAGATAAAAATCCTGCCCAGTTATCCCCAGTATGAAGGGGCCAGGGCTATTGTCAAACGGGTAAAGACAAAGGATGCCAGACAGGGGCTTATCTGGCATTTCCAGGGTTCCGGGAAGTCGCTGCTCATGCTCTTTGCCGCCCAGATACTGAAAACCGACCCTGAACTCAAAAATCCCACCGTGATTGTGGTGGTTGACCGGGTTGACCTGGATTCTCAGATTAACTCGGTCTTTAATAATGCCGCTGTCAAAAACGTTACTCCGGTGAAATCCTGCAAGGCATTGGCCAGGGAGCTGCAACAGGATTCCCGGCAGATACTGATCACTACCATTTTCAAATTTGATGAAATTGAGATTGATGAAAAGAATACAAAAGGTCTCAATAACCGGGAGAATATCATAGTTCTGGTGGACGAGGCCCACCGCACCCAGGAGGGCAACCTGGGCGGCAAGATGCGCTGGGCCCTGCCCAGGGCGTTTTTCTTCGGCCTCACCGGAACGCCCATCTCCGGCCTGGAACGGAATACCTTTAAACTCTTTGGCGCATCAAACGATCCGGGTCGATATCTGAACCGCTACTCCTATAAACAATCTATCCGGGACGCGGCCACTCTGCCGGTCAAATTTGATCCCCGTCTGGCAGAGCTGCGTATAGACCAGGAGACCATCAACAAAGAGTTTGAGAAACTCGCTGCCCGGCATGATCTCAGCGAAGAGGAAAAAGCCTTTGTTTCTAAAAAGGCCGGGAAGCTGGCAAACCTGCTCAAAGCACCAAAACGCATTACCGCCATTGCCGACGATATAGCCGCACATTTCCGCAGCCATGTTGAGCCCAAACAGTTGAAGGCCATGGTTGTGGTCTATGATCGGGACGCAGTGGTGCAAATGTACTATCTGCTGGCAAAACGTCTTGGTAAAGAGGCGGTGGAAGCGGTCATGAATATATCTCAGGGCGTCATTGAAGCAGAGGTTGATGCCAATGGCAAACCGAAAAAAATCGCCCCTGACTGGTTGAAATGGCAAAATCTGAATCTACCCGTTACCAGGGAGGATTTCAAACGCTGGCAGATGATTGACGGCAGCCCTGAGGCCCAGGAGCAACTCCTCGATCGTTATCGCGATGCCACCGGCGGACTCAAAATCTTAATTGTAACCGCCAAACTCCTCACCGGCTTTGATGCGCCGATCTGCTACTGCATGTATCTTGATAAACCGCTTAAAGATCACACCCTGCTGCAGGCCATGTGCCGGACAAACCGTTTGTACAGCGATACCAAGAAACATGGCCTGATCATTGATTATTTGGGAGTTTTTGAAAATGTTGCCAGGGCCCTTGATTATGATCCTGAAGAGATTAAGGGGGTGGTTGAGAGTATCGAAAAGTTCAAGGACCTCTTTCCGCAGGCATTGCAGAAATGTCTGGATTATTTTCCGGGCGTGGATCGCCGCGTTGAAGGTTACGAAGGACTTATCGCCGCCCAGGACTGCCTGAAGGGCAATGAGAAAAAAGATGCGTATGCAGCCCAGTTTAATGTCCTCAAACGATTTTGGGAGGCCATTACCCCGGATTCTTATCTGAATACATTTCGCCATGATTATCGCTGGCTGGCCCAGGTGTACGAATCTATCAAGCCGGTGGGCGGCCTTGGCCCCCTGATCTGGGAGTCACTGGGGCCTGAAACCATTAAACTGATCCACGACAACACCGATATTGACAGGATTCGTGATGATATAGATGAACTGGTTATGGACGAGGAATCGGTCTTTGAACTCACCGAAGAAGAACGGCAGAAAAAGTCCAAAAAGATCCACATCAGCCTGATCGGCCAGATTCGCGGCCATGACGATCCGCGCTTTGAGGAGCTTGGCAAACGGCTTGAACGGCTGAAAGAGAAATATGAAGCCGGTGTTCTGGGCAGTATTGAGTGGCTAAAGGAACTCCTGGATGCGGCTCGTGATATTGTGCGCACTGAAAATGAAACCGAAGAACAGGTCATCCCCAATGGCAAACAGGCCTTAACTGAAATTTTTCTGGAAATCAAAAATGATGCGACCCCGCAATTTATTGCCAATGTGGTTGACGATATAGACAAGATCGTCAAGGCAACCCGCTTTGACGGCTGGCAGGATAATCACGGCGGACAGCGGGAAATTCAGAAAGTGCTCAGGCAAACCCTGTTTAAATATAAGCTCCATAAGGAACAGGAGTTGTTTGATAAGGCCTATGAGTATATTCGGGAACATTATTGAGATGTGAACAATGGCGGCCAATAGTCAATAAGCTGCTTCATCTTTCATTTCTGAAGAAATGTGCTATGAGGGTGAAACTATCTGGTTGACCCGGAAAATGATGCCCTGTGAGGTGAGATTGAGGGTAAATGCGTTTTATTTGTCCAGTTTTTTGCACAAAAAACTGGACAAAAAACAGACGTTCAGTATGTATTTTCATACATGAAATATACTGAATATGTGACAAATGTTGTTGATCGTCTTCCAAGAGGATATGTTTTCACCTGTGCTAATATTATGGAAGAGGTTAAAGGCAAGGAGGCCGTAGTAAAGGCCCTTAATCGGCTGGCCGCTTCCGGCAGGATCGTCAAGCTTGCCAAGGGCAGATATTATAAACCAGTGCAGTCGCCTTTTGGCGAACTGGAGCCCGATCAGTATCAGGTAGTGAAAGATCTTCTGGAATGGTGCGGCAAGGTGATCGGCTATCTCACCGGACTCAGCATCTATAATTCTCTTGGCCTTACCACCCAGATTGGCAGGAACGAGATTCGTTCATCTTTTCAACGCGGGAGATACATCATATCTTTTGTGAAACAGAAGAACAGGATCACCAGAGAAAATATACCCCTTCTTCAACTCCTTGATTCCTTACGTTGTATAAAAAAGATCCCAGATTCCTCTGTTCAAGACAGTTGTAGAATTTTGCAGAATCTCATCTCGGATTTGTCTGAAAAGGAGCAGAAAACCATGGTCAGGCTGGCCATGAAATATCCGCCGTCCACCCGTGCACTGCAGGGAGCCATCCTCTGTGATATCGGCCGGGATGAGATAACGGCAAAATTGAAAAAGTCTCTCAATCCCCTGACCTCGTACACCATTCCAGGAGTTTCCGAAATACTCTCTTACGCGCCCGAATGGAGTATCAAATGAGATTGCATGAAGATGAGACTCTCTTTCGCCAGGCGGTGATCGCTACTGCTGCAGAATTGAATATACCGGAGATATTTATTGAAAAGGGTGAAATGGGCGCCGTTTGTGCTGCACTATTATCTGTTATTGATAGAATTTGATTAGGATGCGTATGTTATTGACCCGACAATTTTAGGGGCCTTTTTAGGGGCTTCTTGTTCTGTTGCCCGGTAAAGTTCAGCGTAATAGAGTGCGTCCCAATATTTTTGCTAACCTCTCCTGATTGTTCCCTGGCCAAAGCGTGACAACGCCGCAAACAGGCACAGCGTTACCGG
>WGCP01000008.1 GCA_015493715.1 Desulfobulbaceae bacterium | reverse complement strand
CGGGAAAAGGAATTCCGCCTGATCGAACAGGCGGCGGAGCTGGCGTTTGAGTCCGGCCTGCGGGTCAATGCCGGTCATGGCCTGGATTATCTCACCACTGCCCGAATCGCCGCCCTGCCGACCATCGAAGAGTTGAGCATCGGCCATGCCGTCATCAGTCGTGCCATATTTGTGGGGCTTGATCAGGCCGTACGCGAAATGCTGGCGATTGTCAGGCCTCTTTCTCCAGGGCAATAATATGATCGGCCTCGCCAAGGACAATCATGATATCCCGCGGCAAAATCATAGTGTCGGGCTTGGGATTAAACAGCATGTCGCCGGCATCCCGCTTGATGGCGACCACTATGATATCATGACGTTTGCGAATACCGGATTCCATAAGGTTCTTATTGGCAAAAACGGCATTTTCTGAAACGAGAATCTCCTCTAATTTCAGGCCCAGTTCACCGGCATACATGGCCAGATCGATAAAATCGGTCACCGTTGGCCGCAATAGCAGCTGGGCCATCCTGCGGGCACCTATATAATAAGGAGAAATAACTTTGGAGGCCCCTGCCCGGAGCAATTTGGTCCGGGTTCCCTTGGAACCTGAAGATCTGGCCAGGATAAAGAGTGACGGGTTCAGGCCGCGGGCGGTCAGGGTGATAAACAGATTATCCGCATCGGTTGAGACAACGGCAATCAAACCACTTGCCTTTTCTATTCCTGCAACGTGGAGGATTTCATCTTCTTCCGCCTCACCTTCCACCGAAATATACCCCAGCTGATCAATTTCACGCAACACCTCCGGATCTCGCTCGATCACGACAAAAGGACGACCGGCATCCTCCAGGATCTCACTGATCACCTGTCCGATTCGGCCAAAACCACAAATAATAAAATGATCATGGAGTCTGGCAATTTTCTTGTCCATTTTTCTTCTCTCCAGCATTCTTCGCAAGCTTCCTTCGACCATGGCCTCGGTAATCTTGCTTAAGGTATACATAACCAGTCCCGCCCCGGCAAAGAGCAGGAAAATGGTAAACACTTTACCGCCGGAACGGACCGGAACCAAGTCCCCATAGCCAACCGTGGCAATTGTTATAATGGTCAGGTACATGGAATCCCAGAAGGAAAGATGTTCCAGGAACATGTACCCAAAAGTCCCGCACAGAATAATACCGACAAAAAGGGACAGAACCAGAAGGATTTTTCGCATAATTATTCTATCCACAAAGCAAAGACTTCGCCTGAACGCCTGAACGCCTGAACAACAAGGGGACGGTCAGGATGTTGTCTCCGGACAGCGCTCTACTTCTGAAACACTCTAGGGAAACAGGTGGCAATTCACGTCAACACTAAAATTGAACATAGCATAGTTATCAGGTAAACAACCAGCAGGAACACGCATCCCGGCAATCTTTTTCCCTGCCAATCCCGTTGACAAATAAGCTCAGCAAATGTTACCATGTCGCCTGTGCCCGGATGGCGGAACTGGTAGACGCAAGGGACTTAAAATCCCTCGGCACTTGCGGCTGTGCGAGTTCGATTCTCGCTCCGGGCACCATGAAAAAACAGCCGGTTAGGAGATTTTTCCTAACCGGCTTTTCTTTTTCAAATTTGTTGTGTGTGTAATTCCCATGTAATCGTGCCAAAAATCACCCTGCGGCGGCCTGATATCGTTGCTCGGGAAGTTTTTTTTCGTTCGACTATCCTCCCTGTTCCGGCGGCTGTAACGCACTATCCATCTGTACGGTTTTCCGCCCTGAATTTCCTCATTTTTATTCTGATTACCATCAATCCACAGAAGTGCTTCAGAAAGAGCCATATACTTTTTTGGACGGCTTTACTTGTAAACCACGGATTCACACAGATTTTTTTGAAATTGCAGATCGCTTGAGTGTAGCGAAAGCTATACAAAATACAGTTTTCTGAGCTTTGGTGGTAATCAAGTTTTTTATTCTTGCGACCATCATGATCTTCCATTTTCCTTGAGAATTTCACCGTCGGTTGGTACATATCAAGATTGTTTAAATTTATACGTTATTTTATGGAGTTGAAATGCCCATACTGGATTGGATCGGCAAAAAGGCCGTGGTAAATCATCATAAAGAAGTGCCCTTTCACCTGCTCAAGTGCGACCCTGATTTATCCGTAGGCGACCCGGAAAGCGGCAACCTGCTTGTTCAGGGGGACAACCTCTTGGCCCTGAAAGCCCTTCTGCCCTATTACGCCGGGCAGGTGAAGTGCATTTACATTGATCCGCCCTACAATACCGGCAATGAAAAGTGGGTGTATAACGACAATGTGAACAGTCCGGAGATAAAGGAGTGGCTGGGTAGCGTTGTCGGCATGGAAAGCGAAGATCTTTCACGCCATGATAAGTGGCTGTGCATGATGTATCCACGTCTGCGTTTATTGAAAAATTTTTTGACTGAAGATGGAGTAATTTTTGTCAGTATTGATGACAACGAAGTCACATCATTGCGCCTACTTCTGGATGAAATTTTTGGCTATATCCGAAACTCTCAAAGGCATAATTCCCGCAATCCTAGGCATGACCAGTGG
>WGCP01000007.1 GCA_015493715.1 Desulfobulbaceae bacterium | reverse complement strand
TGCCAAGAACCACATCAAAACCGCCCTGATCCATGATTTCGGGAAAAGCAGCCTGCCAACAGAAGTTTTCCGCTGGTAAGGGTTCCATCAATCCCAGGCTGTTACCGGCGATGAGGTTGGCATCAAGCGAGGTCAGTGATTTCTCCCGTTCCGCTGTTTTCAGCCACAGGGAGAGTTTACTGATTTCAATAGATTCCGGATTGATATCCACCCCATAGAGGTTGTTGGTCAGGATTTCCTTGTTGAGATCAAACAGCGAGTAGCTGCCGGTCAATTCGGCAAGTTTGTCATTTGCACGCCGATACTCGCCATGGAGAACGTTAAAAGCAGCGATGAGAAAGGCGCCGGACCCACAGGCGGGATCGACCACCTTGATATTTTTTAACACCTCCTGCCATGCATACCAGAATTTCCGCTCCGTCTTTTTTCCCCGCTTCCATTGGATGGTCTGATCTTTTTTCAGCCTGCCGTAACCGGCCAGCAACTGCAGAAAAAAATCATTGACCTGAGCGCCGAGTGTATGTTCAACGATAAAAGAGGTTATATGATCAGGGGTGTACACTATCCCCTGTCGTTTTCGCTTGCCGCTCACGGCGCGACTTTTGGGGGCCGAAGATGAATCCATTTCCGGCAGATTGCCGCTCTCTATCCGAGTGGTGAGCGCCTCCAGATCAGAGATGGACTGTTCAAAGATATGACCGAGCACGGTAACGGAGATCTCGGAATCAAAATCATAATTTGCAAGTTCATTGACGGCAGAACAGACTTCATCGGCAACCCTGAGTCTGTTGAGCAGATCATCTTCGGCAAAAAGGCCGCCATTGTACGCAGGTATGGAAAGCGCGTCGCTGCCCTGATCAACGGCCCGAAAAAGCCCCTTAAAATTTTCGTAAATCGGACGCGGGTTGTAGGGATCGGCGTGTTGACGGGCTTTTTGGATACTGGTTTCCGGAATTAACCCCTTATCTTCTGCAAAGGCGATAAAAAGAAAACGATCCAACAGCTTCTGCGCCGGGGCAATGAGATCGGATGCGGCAATTTCCGGATTATCCCTGATCAAACAGGCAATAAGCAATTCACGCAGTGATTTATAGTCTTCATAAAGCTGAGCCGTGATTTCCTTGTCGGCAAGCAAACTCTGGTTGAGCAGTTTTGCCGTGTTACCGCCGAGAAGATTATCGGCATGGAGCAGGAGGATAAATCGTGCATATTGCCGGGGATCGGTGAGTTCGTCCAGATTAAACCGCTCATACACAAGTGAGGTTTCACCGACGGCATACAGGCGGAGTTCCACATAATTACAGACCAGCACCCACAGCGCCCCCTTGATATCACGGGCATATTCCCAGGCCTGTTGTACAGGCGTTTTATGGCGGCCGGGCATAATAGCGTCAAGATCCCTGGTCCTGGCCCCTTTAAGTTCAAAGGGGGCCAGGACCCTGTTCCCGGTTTTCTGATCACTGAAATAGCCCAAAGCCAGATCAACAGCCCCGCCGGCAACTCCGTATTCCCGGGCAATCGTCCAATAATCTCCCGTACCAAACGGCGTATATCCCAACACCTCCACCATAATATTCTGCATAAAGGGGGCGTGGATTGCCACTTCCGTCTGCCGTAGCAGACTGCCGGTTTCAATCCTTTCCCGCCAGCTTTGCAGAATCAGGCGATGTTGTTCCGGAATATGCCGACTATTCGAGCCAAGCGCCTTTTCGACTATTTTCTTATGAAAGAGAGGCATACATTCGATGTATTTTCAGTATATTATCGCTCTACAGGCCGATCCATGGCAACATATCTCCAATCCCCGACAAAGTATTACCAAAATCTCACAGTAAAGATTCACGGCCAAAAGCCGCTCCGGAGAGAAACAACATTTTGACGAAACAACCAGCGATTACAATCGCAAGAAGCGAAAACCATCCAGGCTTCTGTTTTCAGCCAAACCAGCATGCCCGCAAGCGGGCACAACCAGATACGCGTAGACTTCGGCAATGAAAATGGAGCAGGCTGATTGCGTGTCACCACGCATGCTGCGTGGATGTCACGAGGCTCTGGAATCTCGATGGAATAGGCTTTCGCAGGATCTACGCAGCATGCGTGGCGCTGTGTGTTTTCCGGCGGCCATACCAATGACACCGCTTGGAGAAGATCAGGAAGTTGTCGAAGCACGCCGACCGTTAACGCGACAGGGGAGATCGAAGAAAAGCGCTGAACAATTCACCGAATTCCGTTCTTTGTAAAGTATTGGCATGGTCGGAATAACGAAGGCTGAGGGTAATATCCCCTTTCTGAAGGCACTGCACAGCCCTGACCAACATATACTCCGCCTGATTTTCAAGAACCAAAAGATCGATGAGATCCGAACCGCATCGTCTGCAGATCGAATTATCCTTTACCCGGGCACGGCAGACAGGACATCGCTTCATAATCTATGATTCGAGGTAAAATATAATTTCATTCAGTTCGTTTAGAGCCTCGGCAAGCCGATCAGCGTCATTTTGCCGCATGGCATCCTTGATTGTTTCCGCCAGGTCCACTATTTCTTCCCGATCCTCAGGGTCCGCATCTTCCATCAAACGTTCGGCCCTGGCCAGCACCTTTTCCGCCTCCTTATTCACTGTTGTCGAGCCGGCTGTTTCTTCCACCTTCGGTTGCAAATCATCCGTTGACTCCCCAAACAGTTCAACAATTTTGCCCTTGGCCTGGGCCAATTCATCATTCTGAAATCGGCCTATTGCATTATCAATGGTGATTGTTTTCGAAAGGCCGCTGCACTTTTCAGTGGCGGTAACCTGGAGGATGCCATCGGTATCCAGAGCAAAGGTAGTGATAATTTCATTTCCTTCCGGAACCGCTGAAAGGCCGCTGATCAGGAATTCACCAATTTCAATATTTTCATCCAGCTCACTGTTTTCTCCCTGGTAGACGCGAATACGCACACTTTCCTGATTATCGTGCATGGTATAAAAAACATCACTTTTTTTCGTCGGGATCGGAGTATTTTTCTTAATCAACGGCACATAAATATCTTTATATCCCATACGTTGCATGTCAAAATCCAGGCTGTCGGTGCCGAATGTATAGGGAGTAATATCCACCAGGACCGCCGATACCTTTTCCCCATTGATCATGGCTGCCTGAATCGCGGCCCCGCAGGCAACACAGAGATCAGGATTCACCTCGCTGCGCGGCAGAATGCCGAACTCCCGTTCAATATACTCATGCACCAGCGGAGTGCGGGATGAGCCGCCGACCAACAGGACTTCCTCTATGTCCGATGCGGTGAGCTTCGCTCCCTGCAGGGCAATATGAATTGCCTCAAGTGTTTCATCAATAAACGGGGTAATCATCTCTTCATAGGCATCACGGCTTATTTCAAGGGAAAGGTGAACCGGCACGCCGTCTTTTTCAAACAGGTATTCCTCCTTGATTTCGGCAAACGGGTTATCGGACAGGACAAGCTTGGCCTGTTCCGCAGCCCTGGTTATGCGTGCTTCGGCCTCGGGGGAAAGTTCTGTTACACCGTGTTCCTCAGCTATATGTTTATGCACATAATCAATAATCTTGCGGTCGAAATCATCGCCGCCAAGTTGATTGTTGCCATGGCTTGCCACGACCTCGATAACACCGTCCTCGATTCGAACCACCGACACATCAAAGGTGCCGCCGCCGAGATCATAGACCAGGATTGTCCTGCCGTCATGTTGGGCACCTTCATAGGCAAGGGCGGCGGCGGTCGGCTCATTGATCATCTTTATTGTTTCAAAGCCGGCCACCTCTCCCGCTTCCCGGGTGGCCTGGCGCTGGATATCGGAAAAATACGCCGGCACGGTGACAACGGCCCTTGAGATCTTCCGGCCAAGCTGTTCTTCCGCAATCTCCTTGAGTGTCCTGAGAATAATTGCGGAAATTTCCTGGGGAGCATATTCTCTGTCGGCCATGGTTACTTTTTCACCGCTTCCCATCAACCGTTTAATGGACTTGACCGTTCGTTCCGGATATACCGGATACTGATTACGGGCAGCCTCACCGACGAGGAGCTTTCCATCCTGATCTATCCCAACATAGGATGGAAAAATAGCGGTGTTATTCTTTTT
>WGCP01000006.1 GCA_015493715.1 Desulfobulbaceae bacterium | reverse complement strand
TGGCCCTCTATCTGGATTTTATCAATCTCTTTCTTATGTTGCTGCGCTTCTTCGGCGGCAGTCGGGATTAAACACAGAGAATTTTTTGAGCAGTCCCTGGGGAAGTATGGATTTTTTCAGGGACTAAGCCGGCAGGGAGCCGGTGACGACCACTGGGTCTTTTCGGCCTATCCTTGATGCAGAGGGCCGGCTTTCCTTACGGGAGTGTCGGGTTTTTTCCATTCCAGGCGGGATTCGTTTGGCAGGTCGTTTCTGCTTATTTTTGTTTTCGCAGGATACTTTTCCATCAACCCATAGAGGGTGTCGAGGTATTTCTCTTTATAAATCAATTGATTCGAGTGTTCGATTTCATCAATGGCCCGTGGAATCAGCGAGCGTAAGTCAATGCCGTATCGGTTGTCTCCTTCTTTATTTGCCTCGTTGACCAGGAGAATAGCGTAGTAATTGACAAGCAGACGTGAACGTGAATCACGGCGGAACAGGTACGAACGGCCGCTTATGGAGTTGAGAAAAAAACCGGCATATTCGTAAAGTTGATTTATGGGCGCGTGAAAGGAAAACTCAGGTTCATCGCATTCCGGTCCGGTCGTCCACTGGTACAGGTCGGCGGCAACGTCTTCCACGGTGTCCCTTTCCCGATCAAGAATAGTTTTAATGATGGTGATATTCCTGCCGCCGATTACCCTGAAAAAATGCGCCATGTTTTTTAACATGGTATAGAGATCATCCGTCTCCCGCGAGACAACAGGAGGGTTGCTGAGCAGTTTTTTCGCTAATTTGAGAAAGTATTGTTGAGCGGGAAGACCTACCTGGAATTGGTGAAAATATTCTTCCTTGTCCAGAAGACTGAAAAAGCCATGCAATCTCGCTGCCAGCGCTTTGCATCGCTGGTCTTTTTCCTTGGGTTGACGGGTTACTGACGTGGTTTTCCCGGCAGGAGGCTTTTGCCTGTCGACTGCCGGTGCTGTGGCGGCTTTTTCTGTTGGACTACTGTCGGTCGACGATGCTGTTTTTTGCGCAGATATAGGGGAAGCGGATGGCTTGCCCATGGCTTGCGCTACTTGTTCCTGCGTGTTTGCCGATCGTTTGAGGGGGCTGGAGGGAGCCAGGAAAAACCACAGCCCGGCGAGAGCGGCGCAGAGGGAAAGACTGACCAGGATAATCGGGACCAGGGAACTTTTTTTCGCGTGGTTGCGTTGTTCCGGTTCGGGCCGTTCCATGTGGATCATAGAGTGTTTGTTCGAATCAGTATGGACGTGTAACGTGTACGGAAAAAAATCCTGTTTCAAGTGTACACTATAACACTTTAATGTAGCAGAAAGCGGCAGGAATGAAAAAAGAAAAATGGATATTTTCTGATAATTGGATTTTATCAGTAATCATTGTTCTTTAACATGTTGTTAAGGTTAACTTATCCGAATAGAGTTCTAATCTTTTTCTCCTTGACGCTCTTTGATGAACGAGCTAAAGTTTTGACGTTTTACTCAATATCGGGCTTCCCGAGTTACCGTTGAAAGGATGACCGCACCCCACTGCAGTCTATTACAACCGATTTTAAGGAGGAGTAACCAATGTCTATTTATGTAACTGGCCACAAAAATCCGGATACTGATTCTGTAACCGCCGCTATCGCCTATGCCGCACTGCTGAAGGCTCAGGGGGAAGATGCAATTCCATCGAGGCAGGGTGAAATGAATCCTGAGACCGTTACGGTTTTAGAGCGTTTTGGCGTCAGCGCCCCGGAAATCATGACCGATGCAACCGGTAAAACAATTGCTCTGGTTGATCATAATGATCTGCTTCAGGCCCCTGACAATCTGGATGCCAATAATGTAGTTGCCATAGTTGATCATCATAAAATGGGTGATGTGACAACCAATAATCCTCTCTTTTGCTGTCTCAAACCCGTTGGCTGTACCGGCACCATCCTTAAACAGCTTTATGATATTGAAGGTGTTGCCGTTGATACCAAGGTCGCCGGACTTATGTTGTCCGCTATTTTAAGTGATACTGTGAATTTCAAATCGCCCACCTGTACGGATGAAGACAAAAAGGCCGTGGCTGAATTGAAAGAAATCGCCGGTGTAAGTGATACTGATGAGCTGTTTATGGCTATGCTCAAGGCTAAAAGTTCCGTTGACGGTGTGCCTGCAAGGGATCTGCTCAACCGAGATTATAAAGATTTCGATATGAACGGCAAAAAAGTCGGTTGTGGCCAGCTTGAGCTGGCAACAGTTGATCAGGTTGCTGCTATCCGCGATGATCTGTTGAATGCCATGAAAGAGCAGAAAGGCGAGGGCGGACATCACACCATCCTGCTGATGCTCACCGATGTTGTCAAAGAGGGCACAGAGCTGGTTGTTGTTTCTGATGACCCCTCCATTATTGAAGGCGCTTTTGACGCCAAGTTGGATGGCACCTCCATGTGGATCCCCGGCATGATGAGCCGGAAAAAACAGGTTGTTCCGACCCTGCAGAAGGCATTTGGCTGCTGATTGTAGTCGTCGCAATAAGGAATACAAAAAGGATGGTCCCCCAAAAGGGCCATCCTTTTTTTGTGTCTTTTTTATGGGTTTAAGTCGGGGTACTCGTCAGAGGGGGCTTTTATGTCAACAGCATTTTTCAAGGCTTAAGCAATACCCCCTTATCCTCCAAGATAACTGGTCACAGGTGGCCTGTCCCGGAAGCCTGCCGCTGGTCGCTTACCTCTACAAATTAGGGGCGTCTGAGACAACTTACCCGGCGGGGCATCTGATTTTGTCCAATTTCCTGGTAAAATCAAAATTTTTGTCCCTTTTTTTGGTATGGCATTGGAGACAGGTGCTTTCTTCTGGTTTTCCAGGCAATACATTTTCCGGATCCAGAGAGTGCTTCAGGGCCGGGCCATGGCAGCTTTCACAGCCGACCCCCTGTAGTCTTTCCGGAATATTTGTGAGTAGTTCTTCCTGCCCGATCAGTTCTTGCTCATAGTTAGGCAGAGTGACATGGCAGGCTATGCAGTCAGGGTTATACTGTTGATCTTTATCAACGAGCGTCTGCCATGCCCGGGCATGATCGGTCTGCAGGTTAAAGGTTACCTGGATTGGATGGCATTTTTTACAGATTCGGCTGCCGGCCATGTTTGCAAAGGGGCCTGCCTGCTGAGAACTGTTTGTTGTTTGACGCTGTTTTTCTCGCCTTTGTCGTAGTTCCTGCTGTCGTTTTCTGTTGATTTTGTTGACCTCGCGTCTGGTTCTGTCCACAATAGCCTTCACCGTCTTGTCTTCCGGTATGGAGGTTTCCATGGCGATGAAGGTATTTTGGAATCGACAGAGGCCGCCTGGAGCATCGTTTTTTTGTTGCTTCAGTTTGCTGATCTTTTGTTCGAGTTCCGTCTCTCCTCGGATCAGTCGTTGATACTGTAGGTTATTCCGGAGTT
>WGCP01000005.1 GCA_015493715.1 Desulfobulbaceae bacterium | reverse complement strand
CTTTTTTTACAGCATAGAGATAAATTTGAGCAGATAAAACGGAAAAACAGCGATGACTTCATCGAAACGGACAGTTTTGAGCTCAGCGAACGCGACAAAGAGGCCTGTACTCTTTCGTGATTTTTTCCCTTTCATAATGACCTTTTCCGTACCCGTATTCGGAGATCATCAGAACCCTGAAAACTATCTCCGGGGAATAAGACCATGCCACTCATTAAATGGAGAGATTCCTATTCGGTCGGGATTGAGAAGTTTGACAACGAGCATCGTCATCTGATTGAATTGATAAACAGGATGTATACCTGCTTGCGGGTCAGGTTTAGTCCATAACAAGTCCATACCATATACCCATCGTCCTTAAAACGTATCAGATTTAATCAGCAATTTAAGTCGCCGAGCTCTTCACCCGTCCCCTCGTAGTTGACTGTTGTTTGGTTTCGGTTTTATCTTTTTTTAATCCCATCACTCTGCGAGGTAATGAATGAAGAACCTTAAAATGTCATACAAACTTGGATTTGGTTTTGGCCTCCTTTTACTGGTAATTTTGTCCATGGGAGTTGTTAATAGCGCTTATTTGTCTCTTATCAAAAAAGACTCCCAAAATATTGTTTCAGAACACCTACCTGTCATCAAGTTAACAGAACAGATCACACGCAGCTTTAGCAAAGCGAATTCTCTTTTTATGCTCTATGCAGCAAAAAGAGAACAATCCATCTTCAACAAGGCTTTATCCGAACTTGACCACACCGGTCACCTGCTGGAAGATTCAACAAATCTAACAGACAAACACTCTTCTCTCTCGACAATGGCAGAAGATATAAAAAATATAGAGAATTTAACGATATCTTATTTAAAAATTAATCGTCAATTACATGATGAATATTCAGACCATTTACATCGGATGATAGTGCAACAGGGAAATACAATCATTTCTCTAATAAACAAAATCAATATAGATGGAATCGAGGCAATCATCCGAGGAGGCAAAGAATCACTCAATGCCGTTTATTCTATGAAAAAGGCGTTGATCATCGGCACGATAACATCCCTCGGCCTTGGAATAGGATTAACTCTATTCCTGACTCGATTAATTTCTCCCCCTCTTGTCAAGGGAAAGAATTTTGCAGAATCCCTGGCCCGTGGAGATTTTAGACATAAGTTGTCAATACAACAAAAGGATGAAATCGGCCAACTGGCGGCATCAATGAATCTAATTGTGGAAAATACGGGTTCAATGATCAAGGGAATCACAAATGGCATGAACACACTGGCTTCATCCTCGACAGAACTTTCCGCCATATCTGAACAGGTTGCCACCAGCGCGGAACAGACGTCAGGAAAAGCTGAAACGGTTTCAGTGGCGGCAGAAGAGATGAGCGCCAATATGAACTCGGTAGCCGCAGCAATAGAAGAGGCAACCACCAATATCAGTATTGTTGCTTCCGCAACGGAAGAGATGACAGGCGCAGTCAATGAAATCTCTGAAAATACATCAAGAGCCAGCATTATAACCAGAACAGCGGTCAAGGATGTAGAAGCAGCTTCTGATAAAGTCGGCAAACTGGGATCTGCCGCCAATGAAATCGGAAAGGTTACGGAAGCCATTACTGAAATTTCTGATCAAATAAATCTGTTGGCCCTGAATGCCACCATTGAAGCGGCCAGGGCCGGAGAAGCAGGCAAGGGATTTGCCGTCGTGGCCAACGAAATCAAGGAATTGGCAAAACAAACAGCAGAGGCCACACGGGAAATCCGTTCAAAAATCGAAGGCATCCAGGACTCAACAAAGGACACGGTAAGTCAAATAAGCCAAATATCATTGACCATCAACGAGGTAAATGAAATCGTCGCAACAATCGCCACCGCAGTCGAAGAACAAACCGCTACCACCGGTGAAATTGCGGGAAACATGCAGCAGGCAAACATTGGCCTGCAGGAAGTCACGGAAAATGTTGCCCAAAGTTCAACGGTTTCCGCTGAAATTGCCCAGGACATTGCCGAAGTTAACAGTGCCGCTCTTGAAATGACAACATCCGGATCACAGGTTAGGGAAAGCGTTCAGGAACTATCCAGGATGGCTGAAAATCTTCGCCATCTTTCATCAACTTTTAAAGTATAATTGAAACAGAACTCCGCATAAATAAAGAAAATACGACAATCGACCGATAAACAAACCATCGGTCCTGAATTTTATCGTTTCCTGCGGGACTGACTGCTTGGCCATATCATGGAAAAAGATAAAAAGTATTCGACATATTATTCGACATATATAAATGCCTCAACCTGATGGCAGGAAAAAGGATAAAAAAATAAGGCAAAAAATGGAACAGAAAACAAAAGTGCTCATCGTCGATGATAAACAAACCAATATTAAAATTCTTCTCGAAATCCTTGAGTTTGAAGATGAATATACAACGACCTCGGTGACATCCGGTGAAGAGTGCCTGGCCATCCTGCCGGAATTTCAACCTGATGTTATTCTTCTCGACATTATGATGCCGGGAATGGACGGATACGAGGTATGCCGGCGGATAAAAAATAGTCACGAATACGACGCAACACGAATCATCATGCTGTCCGGCAGGGCCATGCAGAATGAAATTGACAACGGTTTTTCAGCGGGCGCTGATCAGTATTTATCCAAACCATTCGGCATGGATGAACTCCTGGAAGCCCTGAAAAGCGTGCAACCCTACCGGCAGACCTGATTATTTTTTCCCTTTGGACAAAGATGAACGCCAATCCGGATCAATCATGAACAAAGACCATATTCTTGTCGTTGAGGACAATGAAACCAATCGGGTGTATCTCAACCTTCTGCTTGAAGATGAATACAGGGTGAGCCTGGCGGAAAACGGCGCCTGCGCATTACAGATTGCCGCAGCCCATCCCCAGCCGCAACTTATCCTGCTTGATATCGTCATGCCTGAGATGGATGGATACGAGGTATGCAGACGTCTCAAGGAAAACCCTGACACACAGGACATTCTGGTTATTTTCTTCACCTCTCTGCTGGAAAGGGGGGGCGAATACAAGGGCCTCAGCCTCGGTGCCATTGACTACATCGCCAAACCGGTGCAGCCGGAGTTACTCAGAATACGGATCAAACAGCACCTTGATCTCCTGCATACAAGAAAAAGTCTCCAAAAAGCCCTGCAGAAAGAGCACCAGGCCAACCTGGCGAAATCTGAATTTCTCGCCAACATGTCCCATGAAATGCGCACCCCCATGCATGGCATTCTCAGTTATGCCCAGTTCGGCATAAAACGCATCGGCAGGGTTCCGCCGGAAAAACTGTTAGAATACTTTACGGAAATCGATGCCTGCGGTGAACGGCTGATGGCCCTGTTGAACGACCTGCTCGATCTGGCCAAGCTGGAATCGGGTAAAATGGATTATACGCACCAGCTCAATGACATCGAAGAACAGATCGATATAGTACTGGCCGGGTTTACGCCGATTGCCGAGGAAAAACAGCTCCGCATGGACAAACGAATCCGATCGGAATGTAGGCATCTGGTTTTTGATCGGAACAGAATCGACCAGGTATTACGCAACCTGCTGTCAAACGCCGTGAAATTCTCCAAACCCGGCGGACGGATCCTCTTTGCGACCAGTACTGTGTTTGAAAATGATCAACGCTTTCTCAAGGTCACGGTGAAAGATCAGGGTATCGGTCTCCCGGAAGATGAACTTGACGCAATTTTTGATAAATTCATCCAGAGTTCCGAAACAAAAACCGGGTCAGGCGGTACCGGTTTGGGCCTGGCCATCTGCCGACAAATCATAAGCGACCATGACGGCAGGATATGGGCGGAAAACAATACAGACGGCGGCGCGGTTTTCTCTTTCACCCTGCCCTGTCGTCAGGCAGTCGGGGTAAAGGAAGAGTTATAGGGTTTTTAAAAATATCGGATCAGCAAAAATTTCGCTCAATGTGAAAAAATCATGGGGCATGGTAGATAGTTACCGGCACCTGCTCCTGCCTGAGAATAAAACGTATGGGCATGGCCTCCGGCGAACCGGTGGCCAGGGCCTGTTTCAGTATCTTCAGCTTTTCCGTTCCGACTATATGAAGAAAGATCCGGTTAGCGGCAAGAATTGCCGGCAGGGTCAGCGTCATACGGTCATGGGAGGCGGCAGGTGGGGTGACCGCCATGCATATTTTCCCAGAATCCATGGCCGTTACCGCGGCAAGTTGTCGGGCTCCGGGAAATAGAGATGCGGTATGGCCATCATTGCCCATGCCGAGAATCACCAGGTCAAAGGGGCGGGGCACCTGCCGCAGGCGCCGTTCACACTGCTGCACTCCTGCGGCCGCAGTCAAGGCCTCATTCTTCATACCGATAAAGGTTGCCTTTGCGGCACGGTTTTTCAACAGATGGGCCCGAACGAGATGTTCGTTGGAATCCTTATCCGCCGCATCCACCCACCGTTCATCCACCAGGGTGATGACAACATGTTCCCAGGCGATATCAAGCTCGGAAAGTCGCTCAAAAAGTGGTTTAGGCGTCGAGCCTCCGGACACGGCCAGGCTTGCCCCACCCTTTTCGGCAATGGCCCTGCTTAACAATTTTCCGACATGATCGACCATCTCTCTGACCAGTTGCTGCCGATCAGCAAAGTGTTTACGTGTGAAAGTCATACATACCTCGGATTCAAGGTGTAAAAAAAGGGCGCATATTGAAAATATCTAACCTTTTTACAACAAATGCGCTGGAGCAAACCACAAGCAGGATAAAATAATTATTTTCTCCCGAGGCCCTGATCCTCCGACAATACCTGTTTGGTGTTCTAAAGCAAACCTTGTTTATATCAACGGGAATCTCAACATATCCCTTTCGACCACTTTATGACACAACGAGGCGGGGCAGTTGTGTTTTCCATTGCAGGAAAAGAACCAAAAGACAGCCACTTTTTCATTGCATTTTAGAAAAAAGCCTTTACCATCAAGAGTAATTCCTATTCTTTTGCATATGCCTCGTTATCTTTCTCCTGAGTTGAGCGGTTTTACTTCGGATTCAAGGCGTGCAAAAGGTCGTATATTGAAAATATATAACTTTTTCACAACGAGAAGCCGGCGTAAAAGGCAAGCAGGATGGGATATTTTTTCCTTGAGCCCTTACCAATATGCACATGCAAATCTTCGGAGGCTTGTTCATGAATTCTCAATGTATCCGCTTGTACTCTCTCGTGGTAACGCTTGTCTTTGGACTTACCTTGACAACCGCACCGGCAGCCATGGCCAATGAACGCCATATCACCTGCGGCAGCAAAAATTACGGATATAAGTATTGTCGTATCTATACCGGCGGCAGAGTGCGACTGGTGCACCAGATGTCGAGTCGGCCCTGTGACGAGGGTGAAACCTGGGGATATGACGGCCAGGGAGTGTGGGTCGACAAGGGTTGTCGTGCCGATTTTATAGTCGATGAGGCATATGGAGGTTGGGATGACGGCTATGGACGAAAATATGATTCCCGCCACCACTCATCTCACCATCATAAGGATCACTCAAATGTCGGTGCCGCCCTCGGAGTTGCCGCAGGAGCAGCAATTCTCGGCGCATTATTTTCATCTGCAGGCGGTAACTCATCCGCTAACACAAATACATCATATAATCAGCGGAATATGGCAACAACGGCCGTACCATCCTGGGCTATCGGCACATTTCAGGGATACGACCAGAGGCATAACAGCGATATAGAATTGACGATCACACCATCAGGTCAGGTGTATGGAGACGAAAACGGCCGGAAAGTAAATGGATCATTTAACGACCAAATGCTGGAAATCAACAGGACGAGATACACAATTAAACCCAACCGCAACGGCCTGATAGCAACCCGGGAGGGTGATTATCATAATCAGATCCATTATGTTCGTATTCGTTGATAAATTCATCACAACACGTCAATTTAGGGAGAAAAAGCCCCATGAAACACTTTTTCCATTTTCACTGCTGTCTGTTTCCGCTCTTTTTTATCGTCATCCTCTCCGGTTGTGCACGTCATACGGTAAAAAAGGCGGAGCCGCAGCAGCAACCCGCCCAAAAACTCATTTTCAAAAGCTCTGATCAACTGCAGACCATTCGCTCCCGGGGTACATTGCGTGTGGGGGTGTCGATTTTTGTTCCCTGGATTATGCATGGAAATAAGGGCCACCTCATCGGGTATGAAATTGATGTCGCTAAAAAACTTGCCGAAGATATCGGGGTCACCCCTGAATTTGTTGAAACTTCCTGGCCTTCCATTCTAAGCGGCCTGCTTATGGATAAATACGACATCATTATTTCCGGTCTGTCACTGACACCAAAAAGGGCCCTTTTGATTAACTTCTCAAAACCCTATAGCCACAGCACCAGCATCTTGCTGGCCAACAGACGTCTTGCAGGAAAATTTCACGGCCGAAAACCGTTTAACGAAAAAACAACTACCATCGGGGTGGTCAAAGACTCCATCGGCGAACAACCCCTCCGTCGACGGTTTCCCAAGGCAACCATCAAAACCTTTTTATCGGAAGATAAGCTCATCACAGCCCTGCTCAAAGGAAAACTCCATGCCATTGTTTCTTCAACGCAGAAAACAGGCTATCTGATCAATCAACACAAGGATGTTATCTTTCAGCCTGATATTGCCCCCATTACGAAGCATGCGGAAGGTTTCGGCATCCGCAAAGGTGATGCCGACATCCTGAATTTTCTTAATACCTGGATACTGTTCAACACCCAGAACGGCTGGCTGCCGGCACGGCATCATTACTGGTTTAATACCATTTTCTGGGCGGATCAACTCTGATATTTTTTCAACGTCGACGGTATGCACTATAAGACAATTCTTTTTCAAGGAGGATCCACACATGATACCCCAACTATTTTCAGCACAACGAATAGTTTTCTTTAGTATTTTCTGCCTGCTTCCCGTGCTTCTTCTCGGTTGCGGGTCCGAAGGGCGGCGTTTGATGCAGGAAGGCGCTTCACCTGAGTATGCCCAGGGATTCGATGATGGATGCGCCAGCGGCAAAAAATCAGCCGGGGATATGTTTTCCCAGTTCCATAAAAACGTGCAGGCTTATCGGCAAACTGATGATTATCGACAGGGCTGGGATGATGGCCATGATGAATGCAAAAGTGAATGGTTAAGCAATTATCGTCAGCAGAAACTTGGTATAGAACGGCAGCGTGCCTACGATGAGCATAAATGGCTCAAAGATCGGAGAAACCACGATATGGTCCACGATGCCCTACCCGACCTGACTCCACAGCAGATTAGAGACCTGAATAAACTGGGCAAATAAACATTTCCATTGCCCTGATATCTTTACCATCATGGTTCAGCAAAAGGATAAAATGTAAAATCGAATATGCAGAAATTTCACTTGATCCTGCAACAGGGTTATCCCGGTTGTTTTCTTTCGCTAACAAGAAGAATTCTCTTTCCTGACAAACCCTTTAGACCTTGACAGGATATTTCATTTTTTATATATTCCGCCGTTACTCTTCATACTATTCAAGCGGAATGTCCTTCATCGTGTTTGCACAAAGACAATTCGTCCCCTGAATTACAGAGATATTTACCCCAACCCGGCAGCCGGCATGTCTGGGCCAATAACGTAAAAGGATAACCCGATGAAAAAAATAACAGGTTCGCAGGCCATAATAAAATGCCTGCAGGAAGAAGGAGTTGATACAATTTTCGGATTTCCGGGGGGAGCGGTTATTGATCTTTATGATGAACTGCTCGATTCCGATATCAAACACGTTCTTGTCCGTCATGAACAGGGCGCCGTCCATGCCGCCGACGGATACGCGCGGGCGACCGGACAAGTCGGAGTGGCCCTCCTTACTTCGGGTCCTGGGGCAACAAACGGGGTAACGGGCATTGCCACCGCCTATATGGACTCCATCCCCATCGTTGTCTTTACCGGCCAGGTGCCCAGAGCCCTGATCGGCAATGATGCCTTCCAAGAGGTAGATATCGTCGGCATTACCCGCCCGTGTACCAAACACAATTATCTGGTCAGCGACCCGAACGAGCTGGTGGCAACCATTCGTGAGGCCTTTTATCTGGCCGCTTCCGGACGGCCGGGACCAGTGCTTATCGACCTGCCCAAAGACGTTGTTGCCTCAATGATGTCTTTTCCGGAGAAAAAACCAATCAAAATGAAGACCTACCAGCCGACCGTTGATCCCCATCCCGGCCAGGTGGAAAAGGCCTGTAAATCATGTTTGAAGGCCAAGCGTCCCATGCTCTATATCGGCGGCGGCGTTATCCTCTCTAATGCAAACAAGGAGCTCACCGAGCTGGCCGAAAAGCTGAGCATACCTGTTACGATGACGCTTATGGGGCTTGGCGGCTTTCCGGGAACCAATCCACTGTCACTGGGCATGCTCGGCATGCACGGCAGTTATGCCTCCAACATGGCCGTGGCCAAAAGCGATCTTTTGATATCCGTCGGTGCCCGCTTTGACGACCGCGTCACCGGCAGACTGGATGCCTTTGCACCCCATGCCGAGATTATCCATATTGACATTGACCCAACCTCCATCAGTAAAAATGTTGATGTGGACATTCCCATTGTTGCCGATTGTAAACATGCTCTACGGGCAATGAACAGCTGGTTTGACGACTCAAAACAGTTTGATCGGAAAGCAATCCAGGAAAAACATAAACCCTGGCTTGAGCAGGTCACCCAGTGGAACGAAAAACATCCTCTGACCTATCACGAAGAAGGCGACATTATCAAGCCGCAGTATGTAATAGAAGTCCTCAACAAACTGACGGGCGGAGATGCAATCATCACCACCGAAGTCGGCCAGAACCAGATGTGGGCCGCCCAGTTCTACAAATTCAACGAGCCACGGCGACTGTTAACCTCCGGTGGCCTCGGCACCATGGGATACGGTCTCCCGGCTGCCATCGGCGCCAAGCTGGCCTTTCCGGACAAAACTGTTATCGATGTTGCCGGCGATGGTTCCATCCAGATGAACATCCAGGAACTTGCGACCGCCCGCCAATATGGCGCCGCAGTCAAGGTGGCCATTCTCAACAACGGGTACCTGGGTATGGTTCGCCAATGGCAGGAACTGTTTTACAATAAACGCTACTCCGCCACGGTTATGGAAGTCACTCCGGATTTTGTTGAACTGGCCAGGGCCTATGGAGCCGTCGGTCTGCGGGCAAAGACAAAAGACGAGGTTGAACCGGTCATCAAGGAGGCCCTGGCAACAGATAACCTGGTTATTATGGATTTTGCCGTCAGCCGCGAAGAGGGTGTATTTCCCATGGTTCCCGCCGGTAAGGCAACAACGGAAATGCTGCTTGTCTAAAAACAACACGAGACGGTTTACTTGACGAACATTCAATTACAGGACGGACTCGTAAAAGTCTAAATATTTTCAAAGATGGCTAAGTAAAAACAAAGAGACACACGACGCGGTAGATCGAAATTTTTACGACGCCATCATACAGGAAAAATCAATGAAACATACACTTTCCGTATTACTGCAGAATAAACCGGGCGCACTCTCCCGGGTGACCGGCCTATTCAGCGGTCGTGGTTTTAACATTGAAAGTCTCTGTGTGGCGGAAACCCTGGATTCCAAGGTTTCGTGCATGACCCTGGTCACACACGGAGACGACGCCATCGTCGAACAGATTACCAAACAACTCCACAAACTGATTGATGTCATTAAGGTCACCGACAT
>WGCP01000004.1 GCA_015493715.1 Desulfobulbaceae bacterium | reverse complement strand
TTGATCCGGCGATAACCCGAAAAATTTACCGGCGGCGACACGACATCTTTCCATATCAGTTCAAGTTTTATTGGCGGTCATCAGATACTTTTGCTATTCTGAAAGGTTTCATACATCGCTCAACTAAGGGTTCGGTCAAAAATAACTTCGCATTCTGAGTTGACACTGCAACATATCTTCAGCCGATCCTCAATCATGAAATCCTCGACGTAGCCCTGCTACGCCTGCGGTTTCATTCAATCAGATCGACTAAATCTATATCACATTGTCCACTCATCTCTACAAAGTTATGTCTGACCGAACCCTTAGGAAAACGTTAAAAAAATATTCACGAGGAGTATCATGCAAAAAAAGAGTATACTCGTATTGGCCTGCTGTTGTCTATTGCTTCCTGCTGCTGCCCTGGCCGGAGGCTATTCCATGAATCCGGGAAAATGGACATTCTCCACGACCATGACCATGCCCATGCTGCCCGCCCCGCAGGTAAGTACCAATACGGAGTGCGTCAGCAAGGAAGAAGCCGAGCGCGATCCTCTGGCAAATCTGGTCGATGTGGGAAGCTGCACCATTACAAAAAAAGAGATGCATGGAGCAAATCTTGATTTTGAAATGGAATGCAACGAAAAAGGTATGGCCAGCAAGGGAAAAGGACATTTCAGCGCCCAGGGAAACACGGTCTCCGGCTCCATGGAAATGACCATGGACATGCCGACGATGCAGGGAATGCCCGGCATGCCTGCCGGCCCCATGAAGATGACAACCTCCTGGAAAGGACAGCGCATCGGCGCCTGTGATTAATCATAACTGGTCGGAAATACCCGCGCCGGATGGTGAAAAACCGTGACGCCGCTGGAACTCTATAAACACCTGCCGCAGACCAATTGCGGCAGGTGCCTGCTGCCCTCCTGCCTGGCCTTTGCCGCCGCAATCGTTGCCGGCAGCAAAAAGCTTACGGAATGTCCGTATATTACAGAAGAACAACAGGAACAACTCAGCGGAAGCCTGCAACCACGGGCCGGAACGGAACCGGACCAGGCACGGTTTATTGATCGGCTGGTAGAAAAAATCCGCACAATAGATTTTCCCCAAATTGCACCGGTCATCGGCGCGACCTGCAGCAACGGCCACCTGGTGATCAACTCCCTGGGTAAAGATTTTGTTATTGACAGGCAGGGCGAGCTGCACTCCGAATGTCATATCATCCCCTGGGTCAAAGCGCCAATGCTCTCCTATGTGACCAATACAACCCACCAGCCGATTACCGGTGAATGGATTACCTTTCGTGAACTCAACGGGGGAATAGAATGGCAGGGACTGTTTACCAGCCGGTGCGAACGTCCCCTGCAGCACCTTGCCGATGACCATCCCGAACTGCTTGGAGATATCATCGATCTCTTCATGGGCAGGCAGACCAGGGCCTTTGCTGCTGATATCGCGTTGACCCTGTACCCTCTGCCCCATTTTCCCATCCTCATCTGTTATCAGGCGCCGGAGGAAGATCTGGAATCACAGCTCACCATCTTTTTTGATGCCTGCTGCGGAGTCAACCTACACATCAAATCCATCTACACCCTGTGCGCCGGACTGGTGCATATGTTCGACAAAATATCAAAACTGCATATTTGATTTTTTTGCCTCCGGTAAATTCGATTGCCCCAAAAAATGGATGCGGTGCGCTGGAAATCATTGTATAAACCAGCATGGCTGGACAGATTTTACCGTCCCACGCCACTACAAACGATGAAAATAGTTCGAAATGACACAGCTCCGTGGGCTATTTTCAGATAAACCAGCATGGCTGGACCAGATTGGCCGGCCACAAAAAACAATGAAAATCTCCGACTCCGGCATGGGCAACTATGTCCTCCGTGGGTGATTTTCGGATAAAAAATACACGTTTCTCCTCTTTGCGCTCGTAGCTCAGCTGGATAGAGCAACGGCCTTCGAAGCCGGGTGCCGCAGGTTCGAATCCTGCCGGGCGCACAAGTAAAATCAACAAGTTACGCCATTGTTAAAAATCGCGTTTTTTGTTTTTGTGAACCTATTGTGAACTTCAATCGCGATTTTTGACCCTTTGGGGGATCAAAGGCCGGGATCAATTCACGGTGATGGAATAAGGGCGCTGATGATAATCGCCCGTTTTTTCCTTGGGAAATTTTCCCGTAATTATTTGGGGAGCTATTGGCCGATTCCGGGTGGAGTGGTTGGTAGGTAGTGGCTGGTTGTTCTGCTTTCCACAAAGAGGGGAAACTGCATCTTGATGGAAAGCAGAAGTCGGGTAGGTTCCGGGTGGCGGTAGGCGAGCGCAACCTTTATCTGGCTTCCTGTATTTGCTTGTGGGTCAGCGCCAGCATGTCGGCAAGGTTGGCCGCTCTGTCAAGAAGGTTATTGCGGTGCGCTTGGGTCTTTGTTCCAAGTACCTCTTTGATTACTATCTCCCGCTCTGCATCGGAATTAGGTTTGTTGTAGTCGCATCCAGCAAGAAGAAGGTTGTCTACAATTACGAGGGAATTTACCAGGCCGATAAAAACCGACTCTATAGGTGTTGGAATGCCCTGGTGACATTTTTCAAAATCAAAAATCTCCATGCATTCTTTCGCTGTATTTGTCAGCTTCTCCCTCAATGCATGAAGGTTCTGTTCTTTTC
>WGCP01000003.1 GCA_015493715.1 Desulfobulbaceae bacterium | reverse complement strand
GTTCCTGCGAACCACGTACTGCGTGAATTCGCCAAGGGATATCGCTTCAAGGATCGGGTTCTGCGTCACGCGCAGGTCGTTGTTTCCAGCGGCAAAGATTCATAACGGATACCCCTTGACAAAGCACCGATCATGCGCATTGTAATGGTGCGGATGGAAATGCTCATTTGAGCAAACAATCCTCCCGGATAAGGAATGCTTTAATCAAGATATGAAGATAAAAAAAACGTCCGGGATTTTAATTATTGTGCATACATAACCAGCTCTAGTATGAGCTGAAGACTGATACTAAAAGGAGACAGGAGATATAATCATGGGGAAAATTATTGGAATAGATCTGGGTACGACGAACTCATGTGTCGCTATCATGGAGGGCGGCACCCCCAAAGTAATCGAAAACAGTGAAGGGAACAGGACAACCCCGTCCGTGGTTGCCTTTACCGACAATAATGAACGACTGGTTGGCCAGGTGGCGAAACGACAGGCGGTCACCAATCCTACCAAAACGCTTTTTGCCATCAAACGGCTCATTGGACGAAAATTCACCGATGCCGAGGTGCAGAAATCCATTGAAATCAGCCCGTTCAAAATTGTCGAAGGTCCGGGCGGCGACGCCATGGTCGAAGTAGACGGCAAAAAATACAGCGCTGCCGAAATTTCGGCCATGATTCTCGGCAAGATGAAGCAGACAGCTGAAGAATATCTCGGCGAGCCTGTGACCGAAGCCGTTATCACGGTTCCGGCCTATTTTAATGACTCGCAGCGTCAGGCGACTAAGGATGCGGGCAAGATTGCCGGGCTGGATGTCCAGAGAATTATCAACGAACCCACTGCTGCATCCCTGGCCTATGGCCTGGAGAAGAAAGGCGAAGAAAAAATCGCAGTCTTCGATCTTGGCGGCGGCACCTTTGACGTTTCCATCCTGGAGATCGGTGACGGTGTTTTTGAGGTCAAATCCACCAACGGCGACACCTTCCTCGGCGGCGAAGACTTTGACATGCGCATCGTCAACTGGCTGGCCGACGAGTTCAAGCGTGACCAGGGCGTTGATCTGCGCAATGACAACATGGCCCTGCAGCGGTTGAAAGAAGAGGCGGAAAAGGCCAAAAAGGAACTGTCAACCGCCATGGAAACGGACATCAACCTGCCCTTTATCACGGCTGATGCCTCCGGTCCCAAGCACCTGAACATTAAACTGTCGCGGGCCAAGCTGGAAAACCTGGTGGAAGACCTTATTGAACGGACCGCCGGGCCCTGCCTGACGGCATTAAAGGATGCGGGCCTGACTCCATCCGATATTAATGAAGTCATCCTGGTTGGCGGCATGACCCGTATGCCCAAGGTCCAGGAAAAGGTTAAGGAGATTTTCGGCAAGGAACCGCATAAAGGTGTCAATCCCGATGAGGTTGTTGCCATCGGCGCCGCCATTCAGGGCGGTGTGCTCAAGGGTGATGTTAAAGACGTCCTCCTTCTTGATGTCACACCTCTTTCCCTCGGTATTGAAACCCTGGGCGGGGTGATGACCAAACTGATTGAAAAGAACACAACGGTGCCGACCAAAAAAAGTCAGATCTTCTCGACTGCCGCTGATAATCAACCTGCGGTTTCCATCCATGTGCTCCAAGGTGAACGGGAGATGGCTTCGGACAACAAGACCATCGGCCGTTTCGAGCTGACCGATTTACCACCGGCGCCCCGTGGCGTCCCGCAGATCGAGGTTACCTTTGACCTTGATGCCAACGGCATTCTCCATGTGTCCGCCAAGGATATGGGTACCGGCAAGGAACAGTCCATCCGGATCACCGCTTCTTCCGGTCTTTCCGAAGAAGAAATCGAACGAATGCAAAAGGATGCGGAGCTGCATGCCGAAGAGGATAAAAAACGTAAAGAACTGGTGGAGGCCAAAAATAACGGCGACTCCATGATCCACATGACTCAGAAAAGTTTGACCGAACTTGGCGACAAGGTGGACGCTGAAACCAAGGGAAATGTGGAACGTGAAATCGAAAGTCTGAAAAAGGCATTGGAAGGAGATGATGTCGAATCCATCAAGAGCGCCACGGAAAAACTGACACAGGCGTCCCACAAGCTGGCGGAGCTGATGTATTCACAGGCTTCCCAGCAGGGGGGCGGAGCTGAAGGCGGCCCGGCAGGTGGAACAGCAGGCGGTCCGGGGGCAGGTGCAGCCGGAGGCGCGGCAGGATCTTCCGGCGGAGGCGATGATGACGATGTCGTTGATGCCGACTTTGAAGAGGTGAAGTAAGATCCTTCTGAAAAAAATCGACGAAAGGGGAGTGTGGATGGAAATCCGCACTCCCCTTTTTTGTTATTTTGGTTTATCTTCCTTCTCTCTGAAACATAAAGAACTCGTAAAAAGTCCGAACAATTATTAAGGATGGCTAAGTAAAAAACAGATATACAGGTAAGCGGAGCGAAGCGTAGACTCCGAGGAGTGGTGTTCCGGGGAGGGTCTCAACTATACAGGTAGTATGTTGTGAATCGCCCCGGGACACACGACGCAGTAGATCGAAGTTT
>WGCP01000002.1 GCA_015493715.1 Desulfobulbaceae bacterium | reverse complement strand
GCCGTGGATCTGCACTTGGTGGCGCCGGACCTTACCCGGCGGTTCCGGCTGGGGATTGATCATCCGGGAACCGGTGGCCGGGGCCATGTGTATTTGTCTTGCCAGGGCAGCCGTCCTGGCTGGATTGTCCATCACTGTCAAAGAGCTCCACCCGGTCCAGGGGGCCTTGTGATTGGCCCGGAACCTGACCTGGTACTGGCCCGGCTTTTTCAGGCTCAGAAGCAGGCTGGTTACGCCTTTTTTGCGGCTGAAGGAATGGCCCGGCTGTTTGACCATCCTGTACGGTTTGCCCGCTGCCGGTCGGTAGCGCAGTTCAAAGGGCAGACGGCTGAAAGGGGTATTCTTGACGGAAATCTTGATCGATTCCGTGGACCGGAAGCTCCGGGGATGCACCATAACGACAAGCGGCATGCTGATGCTGCGTATCTGTTTGCCCGGTGGTTCGGGTTGCGGGTTGATGCTCTTTTGTCCCATAATTCCGGCGGGCTTGATCTGTTTGGGATGCGCAGCCGAAACGCCGATATTGGGGGTCAATGATTTTTTGGGAATATGTGTTGGTATCTTGAGCCTGGGAATTATTTTAAAATAGCGCCAGTTACTCCACTCTTCCGGATAGAGAAAACCCTCGTATCCCTTTTCGTTTGTGTGGGCAAAGGCGATACGAACACGGTATTCGGTTGCGCCTTTGGCATGAGGCTGTATTTGGGGATGACTGATCATAAGAGGGGTTTCAACCGTGCCGCCGGTTGTAGACTGCCCGGCGGTTCCCGTGTACAACAATGTGAATGTATTATTTCTATCCTTAAACTGCACCTCATCCGTCAAGGGTTTTGTGGTGCCGTGGGTGTCGATTTTCAGCACAATCTCCTGCCCCTTCTGAAAGACGGCATGGTTGACCGGCGCCAGAATACGCGGGGCCTTGCTGCTTGTTATTCCCCGGGGCGCCACCATCTTGATCGACTTTGCGGCAGTGTTGTTGAGGGTGTCGACCTTAAAGGCCCGCCACGCACTGCTAAAGGCCAACTTGCCGGTTGTTGTTGCCTGTACCCGCCAGAATCCGGGTTTGTCGATTCGGTAGGTCACCGTGGTGGTGCCCTCCTTGGTGGAAGTGGCCACCGGCTTGAGACTGCTGTCCTGGTAATGGAGGATTGCCGTCTTGTCCGTGGAAAAGGGGCAGTATTGCAGACGGGTAAAGATTCCTTTTGCCGTGGCGTGGAGAATCTTCATTTTCACAGAGGCCGGGGCCATAAAGATCTGTCCTTCCTCGGGCGTGGTAAATATGGGTGTATCCAGAGAGAAAGTACCTGATTTTTTTTCCTGTTGGCCAGGGGCCGGTTCACCAAGAACAGCTATACCAAATGGACCCCAGGTCTGAGCTTTCACAATACCCTGCTCTGTTTTCAGGACGACTTCCAGTTGATAGGAACCCGCCTTGCCTGCCCAGTACGGGGAATAATGGTCCTTGTGCTGCATGAGTTCCGAAACAGATATTTTGCTCTCGGCATAATCAACTTCCGGCTTGACGGTAATCTTCTGGCTGTAAAATCTCGTTGGCAGTACACTTGCTTCCGGCACTTGTCCGGCCGGGGCGGAAGGGGCGGAATACCCCCATATCCAGTTCAGGGTCATGGTTGTTTTTTTGTCCAATTTTTTCGGGAGAACAACTGTGACCGGGATACTGTTCGTGTACGTTTTGCCAAAAGTCGGTGAGATAATAGCAATTCCCCGTTTGAAACCGGGTATGAAGTGTTCCCCGACTGTAAAATAGCGCCATTGACTCCAGATAGGCGAGCCTTTGGATGAAGCCTGGCTGATAACGGATGCCCGCACCCGGTAGACATGATATTCAGGAAACACCCGCCTGGTATCAGCCATGGAATTATGTATTGGGAGAATATCGTGGGCAAAGGGTTTGAATTCGCCTTTTTTCATCTGGTAATCAAAATAGGCGCTGCCTTTTTCCTGGGAGAAAAGGGCGTTGATGTATACCTTGTCCCCTGCTTTAAACTTCTCTTTCTCTGCGGGGTTCACTATGTATGGTTGTTTACCGGAACCAGCTTTCGCAACGACATTGAAATACACTTTTGGCCCGTCAAATCCGCTCGACACGGATTTCGGGTGAAAACTGTATACACCTGGCGCAAGTCCATTTATCGTTTTAAATGCCGTAATACCGCTGATAAACTTGGCCGACACCTGGTGAATTTCTTCTCCCGAAAGTGTTTTTGCGGGTTTTCCATCCTTGCTTTCAATAATAAAAAATACAGGCATTTTTGGTTCCGGCATCAGGTCGTCAGCCACCTGTACCTGCAGAAAAACGGATCCTGGCGGGCTCTTGATTTCACCCTTGGGCGCCACGGGTTCCATTGATTTGGCCATGGCTTCGTCGAGCAGTGAATAACGTGACACAATAGCCTTATACAACCGTTGTGGAAGCTCGCTATAGCTGGGCCATGCATCAGTGAGCGCACCTGACCAGCTCGACTTACGGGAAATTTCCTGGCATTGTGGCGGGTCAGGGGCAAGCAGAGGATCAAGTTTGCCGCACCGATAGACAAGGTCAAAGTAGTATCCGTGCTTTTCTGTTGAATGAACGGCAAGCTGATGCGTATTGCCCGACCAGGTCGCTTCATGCCTGAAGTCGACAACGTCGGCGCTTAGATCTTTGCCTTTGTAGGTGTTTTTAAATATGGCCGTACTGGTAAAGGTATACTTTCTTGTGGATGAACCGGGTGTGAAGGCATGTCCTTTTTCCATAAATGTGATGTCGTACAGATGAGTTTTGATCCCTTCTCTATCTACAAAGGCCGACAACCCAATGCTCGGCATCAGGCCGCTAACAAGGAACAGGATAAGTACAAAGAACAATATTTTGTTCCCTGAAGACCTTTCTTTTTCCGGCAGCCTTTGTCGCTTTCCAGTGTAACTGGTCATGGCAGGATCTCCTCGATGATTGGATGTTTTATTGCAATACATTATTTATATAACTATTTTAGTTAGTTATCTGAAGAGGACAGGGATATTTAGTCTCTCTGTTACCTTTACCCTGTCAGCTGCTGCGCCAATGAGCAATACAACCAGCCCGCACAGCCAGATAAAAATGTCGCCATAGGATGTATAGAACGACTGCCCGTGGTACCTGGGTACGACCTCGGCAACACTGAAACCGGGATGGAATTGCTCACCTGTTGAAGCCGCCACCCGGCCGTGAGCGTCGATAATCTCGGAAGGACCGGTGTTGGAACTTATCAGTACCGGGGTTCTGTTTTCCACAGCCCGCATTACAGAGGCCAGGTTATGCTGGTATGCGGCCGCAGAACGTCCAAAGTGGTTGTCGTTACTGATCTGGACAAGCATGGCCGCGCCGCCGTGGGCCATGGCGCGGACAAGATCGGCAAACTGGTTCTCCCAGCAGATAACGGGGCTGATCAGCAGGTGGGAAGACAATGGAAAAAAGGCGGCCGCCTTACCGGCTGTTAAGGCAAGAGGCTCTTTCACAAGCCATTGGGGCCAGTGGATCAAGGGTTGCAGCGGCAGGTATTCCCCGAATGGAAGCAACCGTTGTTTGTGATAGGGCGCTGACACAACTCCATGGCTGTCCACAAGAAAAGCGGAGTTAAACACCTGATAAGGGTGATGCCTGTTTTTTCCACGGCCGGGTGCGGGTGGGCGTTGAAATTTTTCAAACACCGAGGCGCCGGACAGGATGGCCATATTTGTTTTCTGGCTCAGGTGTTGTACCCATTGAACTTTCTTTTCCTGATGGGGGAGCTGCAGGATTGCCGTCTCCGGCCAGACCGCCAGTTGCGCGCCCCGGGCTGCCGCCTGCCTGGTAAGTGAGGCAAGTCGGTTTCGTGCTGCCTTTCGGCCATGGGCTGTTTCCCGCTCGCTGAGGAGAATGCTGGGCTGAATCACCGCGACCCTGACCGGTCGGCCATCCTGGGGCTTCCTGCAAACCAAAAAGCCCCAGGCATGAATAAGGAGAACAAATACAATGGCGATACGACCTGGATCGAGGGACCGATGCCGGATCATTTGCGTGATGGCCGCGTTGACCAGAACGATGACAAAGGTTATCCCGTACCCGCCTGTAATTGCGGCCAGCTGCAACAGGATGATGTCCCGGTGCTGGCTTAAATCCAGGGTGTTCCATGGCAGGGCCAGGAAACCGGCATGACCTTTCAGGTAATCAAGAACACCCCAGAGAGAAGCGACAAAAATGGGCCAGAGAAAATGCGGGCATTTCTTCAATATATTGGCGCTGATCATGCACCACAAGGCTGGATAGAGACTGAAATAGAGACAGAGAAAAATAGCATGATAGAACCTGAAGCCCGGCACATTGAATATCCAGACAAAACAGGCAAGCAGGGATACCACTCCAAAAAGGAGTCCGGTCAGAAAGCTCATGCGAGGAGAGAGTTTCACCAGAGCGAGCATCAAGGGCACCAGTGCGAACCAGGCCAGCCATCCCATGTCCACTGGTGGAAAGGAACAGTATACAAGCGTTGCCGATAAAAACGCCGACAGGATTATTGCAATGGCCCTGTACTGAAATACTGATTGGGACTGATGGTAAAACATATTCAATTTGCGTGTTTTAAGGATAAAATGGAGTGAATTATCTCGATACTCTCACTTGCCTTATAATTATTGTATATGCTGTAGAGGCGAATTTATTCACCTATCTGGCCTGTGACGCATTGAGATATTTAAGAAAAATCCGGCGGCTGAAGCCGACCCTGTCATAAAAAAGTCAAATCATCACTCTTCATCTGGTCATGGGTACGCAGTTCGGCAAAAAAGGTTCATCTTTTGTTGAAAAAAATCGCCCTGTCACGGCAGCTTTGTTGCCATCTCCGCTACCAGTTTCTTGAGAGTGGTAAAGGCAGGGCCGTCGGCCTGGACATTCAGGCGGACCGGAGCGAGATTGACAAAGGATCTTTTTGTTATCACGTGCAGCTCAGCCACGCTGCCGCCTTCGACGCCAAGCTTTGGCGCCGGTTTGGTTATGGCAATAGCGGCGCTGTTACCAAGGCTGGATACGGGCTGGTAGCTGTAGCCGCCGCCCATCCCGGCCAGGGCTGAAAGCGCATCCCTGTGGTCCGCCCGGCCCGCTGACACGATCAGGGCGGCGAAGCCTTTGTCGTTGAGATAGTTGCAGGTGGTGTTGGGACCGATGGTCTGTTTTTCCATGGCCTTGACGGCCGGAAAGGCGGCCATCACCTTTTCTTTTCCGATCAGGGCGCAGGGATCGATATGATCGGGGTTGGCCGCGCTCCGGGCCTGTGGCGTTATGCAAAGAGCAAGCAAAAGAGCCGCCATACAAAGGAAAATTGATTTCATACTATCCTCCAGTGCGTCGATAGTAGGAGCCCGCCCCTGCGGGCGATAGCCGTTCATTATATATGGCAGGTTATGATCGGCGGCAGGTACGCGATCCTGCGAGACTCCGGGGGCGGGCTCCTACTATTTATTGGGTTGTGGGCAAAGCCCACTTAGGCCTTTAATACGGTTGTTCTGTGCCCGCAGCTACTGATGCGGCCGGACAATAGCGGGCAGAAACGCTGGCCAGGGAAAGGCATGGAATTCATCGGCGCCGATGTCGCAGCCCAGCGACTCGCCGTCTCCCGGCCGTTTGTCGCCGTCCATGTCCTCATAGGGGGCAATGCGGTGGTAGCCAAATGCGTTGAACCCACATATCCCGGAATCAATGGCGACCGAGCCGTTGTGCAGGTGGCCGCTTGTGTCAAGCCGGGGATCGCCGTACACCTCGTTGGTGGATGTCCAGGTGACCTTGTTCGGATCAGAGACAAGAATATGAGGCGTGCCAAGGATTGAATAGTCTGCCGATACATCTATGGCGGCGGTATCTCGTTGATAGATAAAGGTTGTCTGTCCGGTGCTGGTTGCGCCGGTCAGCAGGGTGTTGGTCAGGCGCAGGGTTGAAGTGGACGTATCGACAGCGTCTGCCTTTAATATCCAAGGATTACTCGTCTGCAGCGTGGTTACCGTGCTGTTGAGCAGAGAAAAATTGAGTATTCCGCTGTCATTGCTGGCTGTAAGAATGACAGTATTAGATGTGGGGTAGCGGTGACTGAACAGGCAGTTTGTGGCCTGGATGTTGAGCCGGCTGCTGTCGTATGCGTAACCGTACAACTCGTTTGAGGTTTGTACCGCGCCATTATTGACAAACCTGACCCTATCCAGATCCAAGTCCAGGGAGGAGCTGCCGTATGCCCCAACCGTCATAATAGCAGGGGAATAGCCGGAATTACCCGGGTTGTCCGCCACGGTTGAATCGTGCATGGTGACCGTGCCTGAACTGCCATTGCCATGAGTTGAAAATTCAAGCATCCAACCGGTCCAACCGGTGACCAGCGCCTGGTCGAAGTTGATGGTGAATATGCGTCCGTTGCTGGCCTTTGCATAAATGGCCCTGGAATTTGCGACGCCCTTGCCATTCAGGGTCAGGCAGCGAAGGCCAACAGTTGCCTCCTTGCCGACGCCGTCAATAAAATTTTTAAATAATAGGGGAGATGTTTGTCCTGCCGGCGTAATGATGGTATTGCCGGGCTGACATTGCTGAACGGTAAAATCATCACTCCAGCCACCGGAAAAGATAATGTTTTTTCCGGCCGGGATGTCTATGGTACTGCTTTCTGCATAGGTTCCCCGGGCAATGTGGATATGGGATTTACCGGCGCCGGTCTTATCCAGGGCAGCCCTGACGCTTTTGCAAGGATGGTCCGGCTGGGTGCAGGAGTTGTTGTCATCGCCGCCCATGGCCACATAATAGGGCGTGTAATCATCGGCCAGGGAACTGTTGGCCATGCATAGAATCAACCCTGCCAGCAGGGTCAACGTTACTGTCTGCTTCATTTCTTCCTCCTTTTATCGGAGAATTTTTTTCTGTTCCAGCGCTCTGCGGTAATCAAAAACTTTTCGGTACAGATTATTTTTCATTATCTGTTCTGCCCTCAGGTCATGCCGGTTTATCCGATTCCCATCAATCTATTTGCCCAAACAGGCAAAAAGCCGGGTGGTTTTGCGGCAGGCGGCCAACATTTCCGCATCGGGATGCAGATCGGCCAGCAGTCCGGCCGCCTCGGCCGAGGCCATGGAGGTACCGTTCATGAAACTTACCCGGTTGCCCGGCAAGGTAACCTGGATGTACTGGGCGGGCAGGACGCAGTCGGCCCGGGCCGCAACCCGGTCATTGGGCATTTTTCGGCCGTTGTCCAGCAATCCGGCCACACTGATGACCTTTGGGTGGGAGGCGGGAAAGGCAAGCCCGGTCTGGTGGGGATCATTGCCGGCCGGGGCCAGGATAACAATTCCCGCGTCCGTTGCCGTGTCCAGGCCTGAGGCAACGAGGTGGTCCGGAACAGGGGCGCCCAGGCTCATGTTGATAAACCGGGCCTTGTTGGCAATGGCCGCGTCAATGGCCTGGATAATGGAGGAAGAATAGCAGCGGCCCTCGGCCTTGTCCGGATGAAGTTGCTTGCAGGCGCGCAGGGCGATCAGGCTGCTTCCCGGCGCGATCCCGGCGCTGCCCGTACCGTTGACCAGGGCGCCGATGATGCCGGCAACCGCTGTGCCGTGGATTTCGGCCCGGTAGGGAGAGCCCTTGATAAAATTGGCATGGGCGACAATATTTGGACTCAGGTCATCGTGGCGCAGGTCAACCCCGGTATCGATGATGGCCACCCGTACTCCCTTGCCCGTGGAGGTGGCCTTCAGGCGCAAAAACTGAAAAAGACTGCTGCGGTTAGCCTGCTCTGAAATTGCGCCCAGGGTTGAATAGAGATAATCGGGCTGGACCACTATGCCCTGTTGTTCAGCGGCAATGGCGCGGCCCAGTTGTTCCACGTTGCCGCTGGTGGTGGAGAAGGTGACCAGCTCCCGGCCGAGTTGCCGCAGCGGCTTGTGCCCCTCCAGGGTCAGGGGGTATCTGCTGGTCAGGGTTGCCACCAGTTTGTTGATATCAAGGCCGGGCCGGAGGTCAACGAGCATGAGCAACCGTCCCGGAACATAGCTCAGTGGCTTGGAACCGAGACGAAATTCTTCATCCCTGCTGCGGGCAATGGGATTGTTATCGCGGTCAAGTCCGGTGATTCTCCAGCTGTATTTTTTCCCCTCGATAAGTTTTTTCATGCCTACCCTGTCGGGAAGGGTATAGGAGGGCTTTTTGCTGAAGGCGGAAAAAACGGTTTTTTGATTTTTCCCCTTGCCCGCAAGAATTTCCAGTTTGTACAGGATCACATCATGGCGCGGTTTCCAGGAGAATTTCAGGGCGCCTGTATCCGTTGTCGCACCTTTGATCGGGCTGAGCAGGTGAATGGGGTGGCTGGTGGCCAGGTCTTCCCCGGTGACAACATAGATCACCTGCGGAAAGGGGATGCGCATGGGTGGATTGGTGATGACAAAACGGAGCCGGTGCGAGCCGATGGAATGGGTCGGCAGCGGCGGCACCTTGGGCAGGCGAAGGGTGATGGTGCGACCATTGGCAAAGGGCAGGCTTTTGTTGACCCGGGCCAGGATGCGGTCATCGGCCTGCCAGTATCCCTTGAGCAAACCTGCGCCCTCGTAGCGCAATTCCACCTTGGCACCGGCGATTTTTTCATTGCGTTTGACAAATTTCTTGCTGGTCTTATCAAGAAAGGTGATACGGATTTTTGTAAAAGTAAAGCCCGTGCCTACGGTGACGGCAATGGAGCTGGTGGTGGCCGCATCCATGTACTTCGGGGTAAAGGTGCGCTGGTAGCGGATTTTATCAACACCCATCCGTTGGGCGGCCTTGATGACATTCAGCGGAATGGTGACCTGCTCGTTGAGTTTGGCCTTTCCCTTGGTCATGCGGGCGGAGATGTTGTTATTGATGGTCCCCAGCCGTCGGGAACCGGCCAAAAAGACGCCCTGGGGTGAGGACAGGGTATCGTCTAACTTCTCGCTGCTTTTGAAATGATAGGTCAACCGGAAGGAACCAGCCCGGTTACGGTCCAGAGTGACCTTTTTCGGGGTGGTGGTCACGGTGAGCAGGGCCCTGGTGATTTTGAGGTTGTACCAGGTGTCCACCGTGTTGCCGCGTGGATCGGTTTCCGTGATCTGAAAGCGGTACCTGCCCTCTTTGACCGGGATACCCTTGATCGTGTTGCGGACAACTTTCAGGCCGGAATCCATTCTGCCGGTTGTTTCCCGGTATCGGTTGGTCCGATCACCCAGTTCATACTCATAGTCCATGCCGACCACGCCGTCGGGCAGGGTTATATCCTGATTCGAGATGGTGACCGAGGTAGAAGCGGTGGCGGGAGGAAGCAGGAAAAGTCCACAGTCAGGATCGTTGGTAGGATTCAACCTGGCCTGAATTGTGTATGTCCCCGGGGTTGCATATGCATGAGTAGTGGTATTCGTGCATGGTGGGGTCGAGCAGGCGGGTGGCACATTGGTCCAGCCCGAACCATCGCCATAATTTATTTGCATAAAACAGGAAGGCACCACACTGGAGTAGGAACTTTGTACGGAAATGCGTACTGGTTGGCTGGCCGAAGCTGATCTCGGCGAAGCGGTGATGCTCACCGCCGAGGCTGTTTTCGGCAACAGGGAGAAAAGAAAAACAGTAAAAATAAGGATAGAAACTCTTTTCATGGCATACATGGGAAACCTCCTTAGAGAAGGATGATTTTTTTGTATTTGCATAACATTGCTTAAAGGACCATTTAATAGTTAAAGGGAACCGAGGTGGACAGGGTGCAGAACACGCGGGTCTCTTCCGTGGTCGAAGTATCCTGCGGCGCATCGCTGTTATACTGCAGTTCCACGCCGATGGTCGGATGGGCCAACTCCATCAGCCAGGGCAGGTGATAGTTGATCCGGGAGTAGCCGGTAAAGCCGTGCCGGTCGCCGCTGTTGTCGGTGATCAGGGTGTGGTCATAGGTGCCGCCGACCTCATAACTGACCTGCTCGTTGAACAGGGTCCCCATGGTGTCAAGGGTAAGGACATAATCATCGGTGCGGGTATCGGAGAGCAGGTCACGGTTCTGGTTGAGCGTTCCGCTCATGGTGACGGAAAAGGTGTCAAAGTTGATCGATGGACTGAGGGTAAAACTCAAGGTGGCGATATCCGCATCCTGGTCCGTGTCGTCATTCTGCCAGGAATAGCTCACCGACGAGTCCAGGGAAAAAGGCCCCTGACCGGCATAACCGGCATTGAACGACAGGGTGTCGGTGCTGAGATTGGTCTCCGGGCTGTCCTGGGGCTCGTCCGTGGACTGGTCGGTAGTATGCTGGTAGCTGACGCCTACAGGAAATTCCATGAAGCCCGACCAGGAGTAATCGACCTGGCCGGAATAGGAGTTGGTGCGGGCATAGGCGGGGTTGTCATCCACGTTGTCATGGTAGGCTGCAAGCATGATCGAGACGGCATGGACATCATACTGGACGGAACCATTCCCGGTAATCCCTGCGTAATCCTTTTTCGGACTCAGGTTGCCGGGGAGATCGTAATCGGGTCCGAATCGTTCATAGGTGATATCGTAGTTGTACAGGTCTTGGCCGCCACCGATCTGCAGCCGCCAGGCTTCATCACGGTTGCCGCCGAAGGTATCGCCGGTGTTGGGATCAAAATCGGAGCGGTCGTATTCAAATTCACTGGTGAGCAGGCCGTCCCAGAAATCCGTTGTCAGCAGGAAACCGTAGACGTCTCCCGAATTACCTGCTTCCTGCGACCAGGAGGAATAAGAGTTTTCCTGTTGTCCGCCCTGCATGTAAAAGCCTTTGACGTCCATGCGCTTATCAAGCAGGTGGACGCCGCCGGAAAATCCGTACAGATGGTCGTCATCGTCAAAACCGATGCCAAAACCGTCATGGAGACCGAATGTGTCTTTGCCGAACACGGAAAAGCCGCTTACGTACAGATTATGGTAATCGAAACTGAGCTGACCACCGTTTCGGGCCAGCCCTTCAAAGGTATTTTTTGACTCGACAATCTGCAGGTCTCCGAGCTCAAAGGCCGTGTGAACATCCGTTCCCTGGTATTGGGCCTTCATCAGAATGGTGTTCAGATCAAATCCCTGCCGCTCCGGGTCAATGGAACCCTGGTTCTGCGCCTGGGAGTCGGACGTAGTTTCCCGGGGGCCGTAGGCATCATTTTGTCCGTTGCCGGAAAATGTATCCGCTCCTGTTGAACCGGAATGATTTTGTTCCAGCAACCGTAGATTTCCACTCAGGCTCACCTGCCAGTTGCCCTTTTTGACCATTGATTCATGCTGCAGGGTCGAATCGATTGAGGTGCCGACAAAATCATCGCCATGATTACTATGGAAATTTCCGGTCTGCATGTTCATGGTCCATTCATTGGTGGTGGAGGCCTGGTCAACGGTGGCGTACTGTCGTGAGGAAAAGAGGATTTCTCGTTCAAAAGGGCCGTTGGCGCCGTTACCGGCTATGTAGATGGTATGCTTGCCGGCATTTAGCGCCATGGGTACCCGGCAATGGAACCCCTTGTCGGTGATCTCGGCGGTGGCCGTGATATCGTTGTCATCAAGCATGACAAGAAGAGAATCCCTGTCCACGGGCATGGTGAATTCCACCTGGATATCCGGATGATTCGATAGAATTTTCGCCCCCGCCCTCGGGGAGAGCATACGAATTGCCGTGCTCTGCTCCCCGGCTGCCGCAGAATGGGCAACGGACAGGCAGCAGAAAACGGCAACCAAGGCATGGAAGACAATGGATCCTTTAAACACTGCTCTACCTCCTTAATACGTTGAAACGATAATGAGATGTAGAAAAATTATTGAGGGTTTTGTCGCAACCTGATGGAAGAGTGATATGAGCCGCGAAATATCCGTCATCGAATTCGCGGATAAATCCGCTCCTACCGAAATAAACCAGTATGCCATAGCGGCACAACAATGACACCGCTGCGCTGTTATGAAAATGATCTGGTCCTGAAGTTCCTGTTTACCCGCAGAGCGGGTATGAAGTGTCATGGACCAACAGAAGACTACACTGTTCCACCGCAGAGTGGTGGAACAAGAAAAAAACAGGATGAGAAGCTGCGACCATTCATGTATCGTCATCCCCGTAGTCTGTTAGGCGGGGATCCAGCGCCTGACCCATGCTGAGCCTCTATACTGGATGCCCGAATACTACCTCGGGCATGACGAGATAATCGCCTCATCGCCACAGGCGCAGGCTAATCTGTCTTTTGACCTCTGATTTGCGGATAAATCAGCTCCTACGGAAATAAACAAGCATGAACCTCACCTGTTATACAACTTCGTTTAATATGCTCGTTCGATAAACGTAATAAGCGAAGAATTGTTTAGGGTTGTGAGTAATTTTTTTACTGTTGCTGATGGTGTGGGATGAAAACGTATTGTATAGATGCCCCGTTTCCCCGGCCCATTAATGATCGTGCCGTTGGTTCTGGTCAGTAACTGTTCTATTTCCCGTAATCGGGCGTTTTTATGAAAAATGACATAAAAGATCGGTCCTGCCTGGGCCTCAATATTTGTTCGGTTGGCGGACAGGGTATGATAGGTGTTTTTTATGGGGGCTGAGGCGATAAACAGACAGAGGACAATGGCCTGGACGGCAACAATTCCCCAGGCCAGTTGTGGTCTGCGGAGATAATCGCGCACCGTGTTCAGCAGGGCCTGTACGGGCGAGACGGATGGGGTCTGGCGGGCGTTGGAGACCGGCGAAGGTCCTTCAATGGATTCTTCTATCCGCGCAAAGAGCGCCGGATGTGCCGGTGGTACATTTTCGGCCGTTTTCTTCATGATATGACGGGCGGTTGCAGTGTCCATGGTATCCCGTTTTTTATCTGCTTCGGGTCGTTCTTCAGATGTTGGCATTGTTTCACTCCACAGGACAAAAAAATGGACGCCTACAGGTCGTCGCTGTTAATTCCCATTCGTTCAAGGGCCTTTTTCAGGGAGGCCTTGGCATAAAAAACCCTGGTTTTCACCGTGCCTTCCGAAATGTTCAGGATGTGTGCTATCTCCCGGTAGGCCAGATCCTGATAAAAGGCCAGATCCAGTATTTCCCTATGCTTAGGCGAAAGCAAGGCCAGTGCCCGCCTGAACACCTCTTTTCTGTCACCGGCCTCAAAGTCGATTCCGGCGGCCTCGATTTCCGGATGATCGGCAATATCCTCGTGGTACCTTTTTTTACCGATCTCTTTTAACGCGAGGTTACGGGCAATGCCGATCATCCAGGTCAGTACCTTGGACTTTCCCTTGAATGCAGCGCTGTTTTTCCAGACCTGGGTGTACGTCTCGACCAGTATGTCATCGATACAGTTTTGGTCCTGCACCAGCCTGTGCAGATACACCTTTATCCGCCGGCTGGTCTCTTGATAGAGGATGGCAAAGGCATCCCGATCGCCTCCGGCGGTCTGTTCAAGAAGCGATAAAAAAGGGTCGAGAGTTGCCGGTCTGTTCATGGGTGCCGTGGATGGAAAGAATGGTTCATTTTTTTTTGGGGGAAAAATATCTGCAGAAGAAAGTGGAGCGCAATGTTGGACAAAGAGCAACCCGATGTTCATCTGAGACGACCTCTTCTTCCCGTTAAAAGAATAACATGTGCACAACGCATTGTCATGTTGGTTAGAGAAAAAAATGAAGGATGTCGTTGGAATTATGCTCGAATAGCACGTTTTTCAGCAGGCAGGGGGAGGGGTAAGCTGTCTGCCGACTGCTTTAAGGTCTGGTTTGACCGGTGCCGGCAGGAAGGGAAGATAAAGGACAACGACCGCAGAATGATTGACGCTTGATCGTCAGGACTGTTTGGCCATCCATCTTGTGGACGTAGTCCTGCTGTGGGTTATCTCGAGCCTGTTTCAGGCCGGAAAACAGGTTCCGGAGATATTCGGTTTCAGGATCCGATCAACAATAACTTCGTCTTTTGAATGGAGACTGCAACATATCTTCAATCGATCTTCAATCACGAAACTGCAGGCATAGCCCGGCTACGCCAGCAGTTTCATTCAAGCAGATCGACTAATTTTCTATCACCCTGCTATGTGCCTCGTTGAAGATATTTCGCTGTATCCTTAATGCGCACAGGACAGGGTGACGCTACGGGTGTTGTTGGCAGGGTCATTGTCCTTCAGGTGAGGTCCTGGAACAATGGTGGCCTGGATGTTCTCGTTACCACCAACCCTGAGGCGGGAGTGGTAGATGATCTTGCCGCCGGGCCGCGCCAGTTCGTGATCGGGATCAATCACCGGCAGGCCCACGCCACCCCATGAACGACCATTGCGACGCAGCATGACCGAGGGGCCGTTTTTCTTCCAGAAGATTCCCATTATGCGTCCGGGGCCGTGGTTACCGATCATGACCTGGATATGACAGGTTGCATCTAGACTGATCTCTTCTACACTGAGGTCCGGATAGACAGGATGGACACGGTTGTCCGTCTCTCCCTGAACAGGGTAGTCGATCAGCAGTTCTCCGGAGATCCGGTCTCTTCGACTGGAATGACCAAAGGGCGGGGCATTGTTACTGATGAGAATCTCGAACCGGCCGCCGTTCTTCAGGTCAAGGCTGTCCACTCCATAACGAAGCTGGAAGTTGGTGTGTTTTTGGTCGGCAACAGTATCTGCCACAATTTTACCGCTTTTTTTGTCCAGAACCTGAATCCATACCTGCATGAACTTCGGTTTTTTATTGAGTTTGCCGTAGACTCGGATTTCACCCGGCCTGCTGACCCTGACGGGAAAACTTAATACATAGGGGTTGCTCGGCCCGTTAGGGGGATAGAGAATAAACGGCTGCTTTTTCTGTCGGGCCATGGCCGGAACCTGCAGGATGCTCAACAAAAGAACGATGATGCAGGCCGAAAAGCGGATGATCTTCATGATTTGTCTCCTAGCTGGATGAGGGGTGGCTATGCTCGGGATTTTTTTTTATTTGTGCCCTTGATATGCCTGATAAACCAGCATGGCTGGACCAAATTGGCCAGCCACAAAAAACAACCTGATTACCACTAAAGCTCAGCTTGAATGAAATCAGGGATACCATCGCTTTTCTTGGAAAATGAATTGACCTGAAATCAGGCATAAGCGCTGCTAAATGCGATTTGAGATTATAGCTGTAGCGATGTTATCCCTCGTTGCTGAGGAATGATGGTAAT
>WGCP01000001.1 GCA_015493715.1 Desulfobulbaceae bacterium | reverse complement strand
GCCCATGGAAAAAAAACAGTCCTTCTTGGATCCCGGGCAATGCTGCCTGTTTATCGTTGACCCGCAGGAACGACTCATGGCCCATATCCATGGGGCCGACCGGGTCATAACAAATATCACCCTTATGATTCGGCTGGCCGAGGTGTTTTCCCTTCCAGTTCTCTGCTGCACGCAGTATAAAAAGGGTATCGGTCCGATTGTTCCTGAACTCGCGCAACTTCTGACCGGGACGCCATGTTCGGATAAGGTGCACTTTAATGCCCTGGCAAACCCGGATGTCAGACAGAAATTGGACAATTTGCCGCCCGAGATCGACACCCTGCTCCTGTGCGGCGTGGAAACCCATATCTGTATTTATCAGACGGCCATGGGTGCATTACAGGCGGGGTACAGGGTACGGGGGATTGTTGATGCCGTTTCTTCCCGGACCCCTGAAAATGACCGCTTCGGCAGACGACGCCTCGGTGAACTCGGGGTCGTGCCGGCTCCGGCGGAAATGATCATCTATGAATTACTGCAACAGGCAGGCACATCGGAATTTAAGGCCATGCTGCCTTTTTTAAAATAATTTCAGCACAACAATGTTTCCATGAAAGGTAACGAAATACGATCCAGATTTCTCAGCTATTTTGCCGACAAGGGCCATACCGTTGTCGAGTCTTCTTCCCTTGTCCCCCATGACGACCCGACACTACTCTTTACCAATGCCGGTATGGTCCAGTTTAAAAAGGTCTTTATCGGAGAAGAACAGCGAGACTATACACGGGCCACAACCTCTCAGCGCTGCGTACGGGCGGGCGGCAAACATAATGATCTTGAGAATGTCGGTCATACGGCGCGCCATCATACGTTTTTTGAGATGCTGGGCAACTTTTCCTTTGGCGATTATTTTAAAGAAGATGCCATTGCCTATGCCTGGGAATTCCTCACTAAAGAGCTGGGAATTGATCCCCGGCAATTATGGGTTTCGGTCTATAAAGATGATGATGAGGCGTATGAACTTTGGGAAAAGATAGAAGACCTGCCCAAGGGCAGGATCGTCCGACTGGGCGAGGCGGATAACTTTTGGGCCATGGGCGACACCGGTCCCTGCGGCCCCTGCTCCGAGATCCATATTGATCAGGGTTCTGAACATGGTTGTGATCGGTCTGATTGTGCGGTCGGCTGCGACTGTGATCGTTTTCTTGAGCTGTGGAATCTGGTGTTTATGCAGTTTAACCGGGATGAGTCCGGCACCATGACCCCGCTACCCAAGCCATCCATTGATACCGGCATGGGACTTGAGCGAGTGGCGGCGGTCCTGCAGGGAAAATTTAATAATTTTGATTGTGATCTCTTTATCCCTCTGATTGAGCACATAGCCACCCTGTCCGGCAAACCGTATAAGGCCGATACTGCCGATGACGTGGCCATGCGGGTTATCGCCGATCATGCCCGGGCAACCACGTTCCTGGTTGCGGACGGCGTATTGCCCTCCAACGAGGGACGCGGCTATGTTCTGCGTCGGATTATGCGCCGGGCCATTCGTTTCGGTCGTAGCCTTGGCCTGGAGTCCTTCTTCCCCGGCGTTTGCGCCCTGGTTAACGACACCATGGGGGAGGCGTATCCGCATCTCGTCGATGCACGGGGACTGCTGGCAAAGGTGGTCACCAATGAAGAGTTCAGGTTCGGTGAGACCTTGGATAACGGTCTGGCCATGCTTTCGCGGGAAATAGAACGGCTGCGTCGGGAACAGGGTGACGCAGCCTGTATTGATGGAAGCTTTATCTTCAAGCTCTATGATACCTACGGCTTTCCGGTGGATATTGTACGAGATGTGGCCCTGGAGGAAAAGATTGACTTTGATGAAGCAGGATTTGCCAAGGCCATGGAGCAGCAGCGCCGGCAATCCCGCCGATCCTGGAAGGGGAAGGACGTTGATCACCTTGAAACCGGCGTATTGACTCTGGTGGAACGGGGCGAAGCTGCTGAATTTGTCGGTTATGATGTTCAGCAGTGCACGTCAATTATTGACGGGATTATCGATGCCTCCGGCGCCCTGGTTGATAAAGCTGAAATGGGCAAGAGATACAGATTATTCTGCCCGGTCACGCCGTTTTATGCCGAGTCCGGTGGTCAGATCGGAGATAAGGGATTGATTCGTTGTTCTTCCGGGACGTTCCGGGTGGAAAATACGGCGGCGGCGGTGGATGGCCTTGTTTTACACGAGGGTGTGGTGGAAGAGGGCAGCCTGCCGCTTGGCTGTGAGGTTGAACTTGTTGTTGAAGATGCGCTGCGCACGGCGACAAGGGCAAATCACACCGCCACCCATCTTTTGCAGGCGGCCATGAAAAAGGTATTGGGTGACCATGTCAAGCAGGCCGGCTCGTTGGTCAACGCTGATCGTTTACGATTTGATTTCACCCATTTTTCACCGCTGAGCGCGGAGGAGATTCGGCGGATCGAGCAACTGGTCAACAATGAAATCCGCCGCAATACGTCGGTTGAGACTTCTATCCTGGCCAAAGAGGAGGCCATTTCCCAGGGTGCAACCGCGCTCTTTGGTGAAAAATATGGTTCGGAGGTGCGGGTCGTGGCCATCGAGGGATTTTCCAAAGAACTCTGCGGTGGAACCCATGCGCGGGCGACCGGTGATATCGGTCTGTTTACCATTGTCTCCGAATCCGGTATTGCCGCCGGTGTGCGCCGCATTGAGGCAATAACCGGAGCAGCGGCAATAGCCCATGTCCAGCAGTTGGCTTCCGGGGCCGATGAGGTGGCCTCTCTGCTGTCCGGTCCATTTTCCGTGGCCCCGGCCAGGATAGAAGCGCTGTTGAAGAAACAGAAAGAACTGGAAAAAGAGCTGGCAACGCTAGCGGCATCCCGGGCCATGTCCGATCTTGACAGTTTGTTGAACAGCGCTGTCCAGGTGGGTGAAATCAAGGTGGTTGCCGGTGAAATTCCACTGGATTCCCCCAAAACCCTGCGTGAGGTCGGCGATAAGGTCCGTGATCGGATGGGAAGCGGTGTTGCCGTGCTTGGCGGCGCTATCAACGGCAAGGTCGCCCTGCTGGCCCTGGTCAGTAAAGACCTCACTGATACGATCAAGGCCGGGCAACTGGTGGCGGGAGTTGCTGCCATTGTCGGCGGCAAGGGCGGCGGACGACCGGATATGGCACAGGCTGGGGGGAACATGCCCGATAAACTGGACGAGGCAATGGCTGCCGCGCCGAAAATTGTTGCTGAACTTGCAGGAGTGAAGGAATGAGTGATAAATCTGCACACAATCGTTTTGTTCTAACCGGTGTCGGCCTGACCGCACCTGGCGGGGCCAATGATCCAGCCGAGTATCGGCGTCGTCTGCTGGCCGGCGAGAGCGGCATTACCAGCATTGATCTTCGCTACATGGGGAAGGCCCCGGCCGGTATCTGTTCCTTTCCGGAAACAAAGTATCGCAAAAAAAAAGAAAACAAGCGCGGCACACGGGCCGGTTGCATCGGTGTGTACTGTGCGGCCGAGGCCCTGAGTGATGCGGGCATCGATTTTACCCAATATGACAGGTCACGAACGGGCGTCTATATCGGCCTTACCGAACACGGCACCGTTGAGACCGAAAACGAGGTCTACAATATCAGCCGGTTTGAGTATAATATCGATTACTGGACCCATCATCATAATCCCAGAACCGTCCTCAATAATCCGGCCGGTGAAATAACCATGAATCAGGGAATCACCGGACCGCATTATTCTATCGGCGCCGCTTGTGCCGCCGGTAATGCCGCCCTTATTCAGGGATTGCAGATGCTCCAGCTTGGGGAGGTAGACCTTGCCCTGTGCGGCGGTATATCCGAATGTGTCGGCTCCTTTGGTATCTTTGCCAGTTTCAGGGCCCAGGGGGCGCTGGCCGAACATGTTGATCCGACAAAGGCCAGCAGGCCTCTGGACCGGGACCGCAATGGAATCGTCATCTCCGAGGGTGGCTGTGTCTTTACCCTGGAACGACTTGACAGCGCTCTGGCGCGAGGCGCGAAAATTTACGGCGAGCTTGCCGGGTATGCCATCAACTCCGATGCCAGGGATTTTGTGCTTCCCTATGGACCACGCCAGAGTCAGTGCATGCGGGCGGCCCTTGATCGTGCAGGCATGCAGCCCTCTGATATCACCATAATCAATACCCATGCCACTGGAACCCGTCAGGGCGATGTTGAGGAATGTCGGGCCATTCGGGAGGTATTTGCCGATTGTCCCCGGACCTATGCCAATAATACCAAATCACATATCGGCCATGCGATGGGGGCGGCAGGAGTGCTTGAACTTGCCGGTAATCTGCCCTCCTTTACCGACAACATGGTCCATCCGACCATTAACCTGGACAATCTTGATCCGGAGTGTGCATTGCCCGGCCTTGTGGCCGGTTCTCCACGGAAACTTGAGCATGTGGATGCTCTGCTCAACAACTCCTTTGGCATGGTCGGCATAAATTCGGTGATAATCGTCAAGAGATTTGTAGCAAACTAAATTTTTTTATGGTATATCTGTCTACTTCCGTCAAAAAAATGAGCTTTTTTATAAAGAGAATTTATCATTGTTTATATAGAGGACAGGTATGACCCGGGACGAAATCAAGGATCTTATCCTTGAAATCATAGAAGATATTGACGAAGATGCAGAGTTTGACAACTTGGATGCCGATGCTCCGCTTCGGGACCAGCTGGATCTTGATTCCATGGATTTTCTGGATATTGTGATGGAATTGCGTAAGCGGTATAAATTGCAGATCCCGGAAGAGGAGTATCCTGAACTTGCCACCTTAACCAGTTGTGTTAATTATCTTGAGCCAAAGCTGAAAGACGTCTGATCGTGATTGGTCACAAGGAATGTAGCTATGTGTTTTCATGTTGTAAAGAATCGTAAGGTGTCTCAGGTGCCCCGGATTTGTGCAGGCGCGACAGTTCGCTATAGCCCCTCTATGCAGGCTGGCGTGACCGTGCAAAGGCGGGGCACCTGAGACACCTTACCGTCTGATCTCTGTTGGCTGATTATCAGCTTATCATAATCGGCGGCGGCCTGTCCGGGCTGGCCGCCGGTATTCGAGCAGCCCGTTTCGGGCAACGCACCCTCCTTCTTGAACAGCATTCCCTGCCCGGGGGGCTGAATTCCTATTATTTTCGCCATGGTCATCTGTTGGAGACCGGTCTCCATGCCATGACCAACTTTGCCCGTCCGGCCGACAAACGAGCGCCGCTCAATCGCCTCTTCCGGCAGCTCAAACTTTCGCGTAAACGGTTTGTCACCCGGGAACAGTTTGGCTCGCAAATTATTTTCCCAGGCAACAGGCTCGCTTTTTCCAATGACCTTTCCCTGTTGGAGAGTGAGGTCGCCAGGGAGTTTCCCCGCTGCAGGTCTTCTTTTTCCGGCCTGATAAGAAAAATAGAGGATTTTGATCCCTTTGCTCCAGCGCCCCACCGTTCCGCCCGTGCGTTCCTGCATGCCCAGTTAGATAATCCTCTGCTTGAAAATATGCTGCTCCTGCCGCTCATGGTCTATGGTAATGCCGAGGAGCATGACATGGATTTGGCCCAGTTTACCATCATGTTTCGGGCCCTGTTTCTGGAAGGGTTTTTCCGGCCGGAACATACCATTCGGGAATTTCTCGCTCTTCTGGTTGACCAATACAAAGGATTTGGTGGTGAGCTGCGTTTGAAGACGCCGGTTAGGGAGATTCTCCGGTATGGTGACCGGGTAACAGGTGTCCGTCTTGCAGATGGCGAAGATATTCGTGCAAAGGCCGTGCTTTCCACCGTTGGCCTGCCGGCAACGGCAGGGCTTTCCGGCTGGAAGCTTGATGCGGAAAAATATACCGGTAAAATGAGCTTTATGGAGACCATTTCCCTGCTCCCTGCAAAAAAAAGCCGGGAATTAAGCCGGGACAGGACCATTATTTTTTACAGCCACGATGAGGATTGGGACTATCGGCGGCCGGATAGGCTCATCGACTCTTCCTGGGGTGTTATTTGCTTTCCCGAGAATTTTCAGGGGATTGAAGCACAAAAGACCATGCAGCTGCGGGTGACCCATGCGGCTGATTACCACCAATGGCGTCAGCTGGACCCTTCTGACTATGGGGCGGCAAAGGAACGCTGTTCTCAGGAGTCCAGGCATATGGTCGGGAAAATTGTTGGGAATTATGGACAAGACATTGTATATCAGGATAGCTTTACTCCGGTGACGATTGAGCGTTTTACCGGCAAGGGCGAAGGAGCGGTTTACGGTAGCCCGATTAAAATTAAAGACGGACGCACGCCCCTGCAAAACCTGTTCATCGCCGGCACCGACCAGGGCTTTCTTGGTATTGTCGGCTCCATGCTCAGCGGGGTGACAATTGTAAATCAGCATTTGCTCCGTTGAATTAGGTTGGATGTAACTAAATCTTTATCCTTTTGAAAATGGTTATTGTCGTATGCGCAGAAGTGATCGTGCCATTGCCGACGGAGAGGCCGGAGCATTATTGGAAAAGGCTGAGTATGGTATATTGTCAACGACTTCCCCCGATGGAATGCCTTATGGTGTGCCGCTGAATTTTTGTATCATTGATGAGTGTCTTTGTTTTCATTCGGCTCTTGAAGGGCGTAAAATTGAGAATATTCTCCAGCAAACGCATGTCTCATTTTGTATTGTCGGCCGAACAGAGGTGCTACCGGGACAATTCGGAACAAATTACGAAAGCGTCATCGTCGCTGGTGAGGTTAGAGAGCTGTTTGAGCTGGAAAAGCAGGCGGCACTTGAGGGGTTGTTGAGCAAGTATTCTTCAGCTTTTTTCGATAAGGGCCTCAAATATATAGAGGGGATGAAGAAAAAAACACGTGTGTTTGCAATCAGAATCAAGCAGTGCACCGGCAAGGCCCGAAAGCAATAATTTTTCCAATGTTTCCATTTCGGAATGAATTGTTTATCTGAAAATGACCCACAACATGTTGTTGATCAGGGCTATTTTCATCGTTTGTTGTGGCTGTGACGGTATAATTTGGTCCAGCCATGCTGGTTTATCCGAAAATGGCGCAGAGCCCCGGGCGATATGTAGCAAGCAGTGCTGCAAGTTAAAGACGGACGCACGCCCCTGCAAAACCTGTTCATCGCCGGCACCGACCAGGGCTTTCTTGGTATTGTCGGCTCTATGCTCAGCGGGGTGACAATTGTAAATCAGCATTTGCTCCGTTAGGCGTATTTCCTGCGGGTGATGATGGCGTATCGTAATCTGTTAACCTATAACTCTTGCTCGAGGTGAGTATGAAAACAACGATTTGCTTTTTTTCCTTTCTCCTGGTTGTCCTGGTCATATCCCCGGTGCGGGCCAATACTCTGGCGGACCAAAATGCCGTTAAAGAGTTTGCCGCCAAGGTGATGGACACGGTTGGTCAGGGGAAAACTGCTGAGGCCCTTATGATGATGAAGCCTTATATGATAATTCCTGATGCCGAGTTTGATGTGATGAAGGATCAATTGGCAACCCAGGCACCGGTGATTACAAAGAAATTCGGCAAATCCATCGGTTCTGAATTTATCGAGGTCACGAAGGCGGGCAAATCCCTGATGAGGGTACGCTATATTCAAAAATTCGAAAAATCCATAATACGGTGGGGTTTTTATTTTTATCGTCCAAAGGACAGGTGGACATTAAACAGCTTCAGAACCGACACCGATTTAAACCAGCTTTTTTGTCGATAAATTTTTCTATACGCCAGTAGAGATCGTGGTCAAATTGATTTTTTAACCAGTATACTATAGTTGCTTTGTCCACAGATGGCGGCGGCATACTTATGACGTTTACTCCTTTTACCAACATTCAAAACAAATACGATACCGTTGTTATCGGTTCCGGGCTTGGCGGCCTTACCTGTGCCAACCGACTGGCCAGGGCCGGACACTCCGTGCTGCTCTTAGAGCATCATATCCAGCTCGGCGGTCTGGCCACCTGGTTTAAACGGGGTGGGCACATTTTTGATGTCTCTCTGCATGGGTTTCCCTATGGTATGGTCAAGACCTGTAAGAAATACTGGTCCAAGGAGATCCGGGATTCTATCGTCCAGCTGAAAAATATCGTTTTTGACAATCCCCAGTTTTCTCTCACTACGACTTTTTCTAAAAAAGACTTTGTTCGCCTGCTTGAGGAGAAGTTTTCGATAGAATCATCGGTGGTGACGGAATTTTTTCGTACCGTGGACGGAATGAATTTTTACGACGACCGTTCCATGACTACCCGCGAACTGTTTGATCGTTTTTTTCCGGGCCGCAGTGATGTGCACCGCCTGCTCATGGAGCCGATCACCTATGCCAACGGTTCGACCCTTGATGAGCCGGCCATCACCTATGGGATTGTTTTTTCAAATTTTATGAACAGAGGGGTGTACACCTTCGAGGGCGGGACCGACCGGCTGATCGGTATGATGGCGGATGAACTGCAAAAAAACGGGGTCACTATCTGCACCGGCGCGAAAGTTGATCATATCGTGGTAGATCATGGCAAGGTGCACGGGGTTGAGGTGCGGGGACGCATGATTCAGGCCCCGGCCGTGGTTTCCAATTCCGGTATCACCAATACCATTGATAATCTTGCTGGTCGGGATGTCTTTTCCGATGATTTTCTTTCTCGCTTTGACACGGTGCAGGTGAATAACTCCAGTTGTCAGGTGTATTTCGGCATTACAAAGGGACAGGGCTTTGATGATGTCGGCGATCTGCTTTTTACATCGACGACCCCTGAATTTTCTTCGGAAGACATGCGGAAAATGGACACCGGAAGCCGGACCTTTTCCGTCTATTATCCAAAAACCAGGCCTGAGTGCCCTGATTATACGGTGGTCGCCTCCATGAACGCCAACTTTGAAGACTGGGCCGGTCTTGATGAAGAAACATATGCCAGGGAAAAGGAGGCCATGGTGGAGCGTTGTTTTGTTGATCTTGAGCGGTATATTCCCGGTATCAGAGACAAGGTCGATACTATCGAATCCGCCACTCCCAGAACCTTTAATCGCTATACCCTGCACACCAGGGGCACCTCATTCGGCACCAAGTTTGAAGGCCTTGATATTTCCCGTTCCATATTTAAGGAGATTCCCGGTCTTTTTCATGTCGGGTCGGTGGGCATTATCATGAGCGGCTGGCTGGGGGCGATTAATTACGGCGTTATCGTTGCCAACGATGTGGATGCACATCTGCGCGGGTGAAAATGACTGACTGGAAGGGACAAAAGGCAATCGTTACCGGTGCCACCCGTGGTATCGGCAGGGCCGTTACCCTGGCCCTGCTCGAAGGCGGGGCACGGGTGTGTGGTGTTTACGGCGGCAATGACGCGGCGGCCGCCGAGTTTGCCGCTCTCTGTGCCCCTGCCGGTGACAGGCTGCAGCTACACAAGGTTGATGTCAGTGATTATCAGGCGGTACGGAACCTGTATGAGCAGGTGGAGCAGGAGTTTGAATCGCTGGATATTCTGGTGGCCTGTGCCGGTATTCGTCGGGATGGCATCCTGGCCATGATGAAGAAGGAGGATTGGCAGCGGGTTATTGATGTCAATTTGACCGGGTGCTACACCATGGCCAAGTTTGGTGTCCAGCTGATGATGAAGCAGAAATATGGCCGCATTATTTTTATCACTTCGCCTATGGGCCGGCTCGGCTTTGCCGGTCAGGCCAACTATGCCGCCTCCAAGGCCGGCCAGGTCGGCATGATGAAAGCGCTGTCCAAGGAAGTTGCTAAACGAAAAATTACCGTTAACTGCATCTCGCCCGGATTTATTGACACCGATTTCCTCCAGGGACTGAGCGATGCCCAGGTAAAGGAATATAAAAAGATGGTCCCGGCCCGGCGGTTCGGTACTCCTGAAGAGGTGGCGGATGCGGTGCTTTTTTTGGCGGGCGGAAATGCTGCGTATATCAACGGCAGTGTCCTTGAGGTCACCGGCGGTTTGTGATGGATGTGACGGGCCGATCTTTTATTGAACAAAGAATTCCGCACCGGTCGCCCTTTCTCTGGCTGGACCGAATTGTTGAATTGACCGATCAGGGGATCAGGGCAGAGAAATACCTTGATCCTGATCTGGATATATTTCGCGGCCATTACCCGGGTTATCCGCTCATGCCCGGGGTGCTGCTTTGCGAGGCGGTATTTCAGGCCGGCGCTATCCTTATCGGCAAAGCCTCAAGTGAAATCGTCCCGACAACCGGGGTCCCTGTGCTGGCCAGAATCCAGGGCGCAAAGTTCAAACGGGAGGTAAGGCCCGGAGCAACTATCGATATAGAGGCGAAAATCAAGGAAAGAGTCGGCCCGGCATGGTTTCTGCGCGGTGTTGTCCGGGTGGAGGACAGGGTTGCGGTACAGGTCGATTTTTCCTGCATGGTGAAGAAAAGCTGACACTGAATTCCCGTACGTAAAATATGAGAAAAATTAAATGGCAATGAAAAAGCAGCAAATGATAACTTATAAAGTTGTTCAACATCTGCACTGTTTAAGCGGATTATTTTTTTCTCACATTTTACGCCCTTCTGGATTGGAAATTTTACCGAATCTGCTTGGTTATCAATGGATTGAAGTATGTTATACGGCTACGCCATTGATGCCTCGCATCTCCGGTCAACTTGCCAATTGCGAGATTTAGGTGACATGGATTTTTTAGCGCTGAACAGAAAAAAAATAGTTGTTTTCGGTCTTGCCAATAAAAAATCGGTGGCCTGTGCCATTGCCCGGGTCCTTGTTGATGCCGGTGCCGAGGTGATTCATGTGGTTCGCTCGCAGGAACGGGCGGAGACTGCTCGCAAACTTTTTCCGGAAAGTCCGGTTTTCACCTGTGACGTTGAGGATGAGGCCAATATCAGGCGGGTCAGGGATGAAATAGCTGCTTCCATTGGAGCTCCTGTGGCCGGGCTGGTCCATTCCATCGCCTTTGCCGATTATTCAGACGGAATGAAACCATTTCACGAAACTCTGAAAAAGGATTTTCTCCAGGCCGTGGATATTTCCTGTTTTTCCCTGATCTCCATTGCCAATCATTTTAAGGAATTACTGGCGAAAGATGCCTCCGTGGTGACCATCTCCATCTCCACCACCAAGATGGCGGCGGAGAATTACGGGTACATGGCGCCGATAAAGGCGGCGCTTGAATCTTCGCTCTGTTTCCTGGCAAAGAGTTTTTCCGCTTTTTCCGGAGTTCGTTTTAATGCCGTTTGTCCCAGCCTGCTCAAGACCTCGGCCTCTGCAGGTATTCCCGGTTATGTGGATTCGTATCTCTATGCGGAACAGGCGATTTTACGGAAAAAAGCCCTGAAGACAAGTGAGGCTGCCAATGTGGCGGCCTTCCTGCTCTCTTCCCGTTCTTCAGGTATCACCGGTCAATGTCTGGTGGTGGATGCCGGCATGGGGCTGAATTATTTTGATCGGGATATCGTTGCCGGGGTTGTGGGGTAGGAAGATGGAAAATCCGTTTTCCCGGGCCATACAAATGGCCGGGCATGCTGTGGCGGTTTTCATGGCCCGGGAAACGCCGCTCTATGTGAAGCTGATCCTCGGCACCGGACTTCTGTATATCCTCTCTCCCTATGATTTGATCCCTGACTGGATACCGGTTATCGGCGTGCTTGATGACCTCGCCCTGGCCGCTTTGCTCATTTCCTGGGCAAGCGGATTTTATGTGTCGGGAAGGGATTGAAAAGAATCCCTTGATATTCTTCATAACCTTTATTGGGCGATAGCTCCCAACTCCGTTTTTTATGCGATACTCCCATGTTAGTCTGCACGGTTTCGGGTATGAATTGCCACCGGTCGAATTGACCTCGGCCGCAATTGAAGAGCGGCTTGCCCCCCTGTATGAGAGGCTGAAGCTTCCCCCGGGTCGGTTGGAACTGATGACCGGAATCAAATGCCGCAGGCTGTGGCATTCCGGAACCCGGCCCAGTGAAGGTGCCATCCAGGCGGGGAAAAAGGCCTTGGCGCAGTCGGGTATCCCTGCCGCTGAAATCGGCTGTCTGTTGTTTACTTCAGTTAGTCGGGACATGATGGAGCCGGCAACCGCCGCTTTTGTTCATCGTGGTTTAGGCTTGCCTGGAGGGTGTCTGATTTTTGATATCTCAAATGCCTGTCTCGGTTTTCTCAACGGTATGATCACCCTGGCAAATATGATTGAGCTCGGGCAGGTAAAAAGCGGACTGATCGTGGCCGCAGAAACGGCGGAGCATCTGTTGGAATCCACCATCGCCCATATGCTCTCCGACTCGACATTGACCAGAAAAACGATTAAACCGCTCTTTGCCTCCCTGACCATCGGATCCGGGGCCGTGGCCCTGGTGATGAGCGACAAGCGATTTGCCGATTCCGGGCACAGGCTTGTCGGTGGCACCTGCCGGGCCCACACCGAGCATAATGATCTCTGCCAGGGCGGACGGAATGCGGAACAGGGCACATTGATGTCCACCGATTCTGAATTGCTTTTGGATAAAGGGATTGAGACGGCCCACCATTGCTGGCAGGATTTCAGGCATGTCTTGGGCTGGGACGACGGGAGCATAGATTGTTTTTTTTGTCATCAGGTCGGGCGGGCCCACGCCCACTTACTTTTTGAGCGGTTGCAGCTGGACGAGCGGAAAAATTTTGAGACATTGCCGATTCTCGGTAATGTCGGTTCGGTCTCCGCTCCCATAACCATGGCTATGGGCCTTGCTGAGGGGCGCCTGCTGCCGGGTCGGCGGGCGGCGATCCTCGGGATCGGCTCCGGTATTAATTCGTTGATGCTGGGGATTGACTGGTGAGAGCTTTTCTTTATCAATATCCGTTTATCCCAAAAAGTTTTTCCCTTGGTCCCCACACCCTTTCCTATGTGGATGAGGGCAGTGGCCCCGCTGTGGTTATGGTGCACGGCAATCCGTCCTGGTCCTATCTGTACCGAAATCTGATCACTGCTCTAGGCGATGAGTATCGGGTCATTGCGCCGGATCATATGGGTTGCGGTTTGTCCGACAAGCCTCAACACTATGCATATCGACTGAAGAAGCATATCGATAACCTTGATCGACTACTTGATCATCTGCAGATAGAGCGTTGCGTACTGGTCGTCCATGATTGGGGGGGGGCCATCGGTATGGGATGGGCCGGGATGCATCCGGAGAGAATTGCCGGATTGGTGGTACTCAACAGTGCTGCATTTCCCTCTCGGAGAATTCCCCTTCGGATTAACGTCTGCCGTCTGCCGCTTGTCGGTACACTGCTGGTGCGTGGATTAAACGGGTTTGCCGGTCCGGCCACCTTTATGGCCGTCGGCAACGCTATGGATCCCAGGATTAAGGAGGGATTTCTCGCGCCCTATACCGGCTGGAATAGCCGGGTGGCCATACATCGATTCATCCAGGATATCCCCATGCATGCCGGGCATCCTTCGTGGCAAACCCTGCAGACAGTTACTGCTTCTCTGGGCGGTCTTCGCGAAAAACCCATGCTTATTCTCTGGGGAGGGCGCGATTTCTGTTTTAACCGTCCCTTTTATGAGGAATGGCATCGTCGTTTTCCCGGGGCGAAGGGCTGCTATTTTGAGCAGGCAGGGCATTATGTGCTTGAGGATGTGTTGCCCGAAGCTTTAAGGCGGATAACACCCTTTGTGAACAACTGTCATGGATAATCAGAATATAGCCGCTGTCCTGCAGAAGGTTGTCGCTGATAGAAGTGAGGCAACGGCCCTTGTGTACAAGACAGGTGGGAGATATCGCCGCTTTACCTTTTCCGAGCTTGATCGGGGGCGCCAAGATTTTGCCGCCCGTCTGCGGGGAGCCGGTATCGGCCGCAGTGATCGGGTCATGCTCATGGTCCGGCCCTCCATGGAATTTATTGCCCTGACCTTTGCCTTGTTTTCCATAGGGGCAGTGGTCATTCTTATTGATCCCGGTATGGGGTACCGTAATCTTCTGCGTTGTATCCAATCGGTTAAACCCGACATCCTTATTGGTATTCCCAAGGCTGTGCTGTTCAGTCGGTTATTTGCCGGGCCCTTTGCCACCGTGCGTAAGCGGATTTGCGTTGGTCGTGGTTTCGGTGTCTTAGGGGAATCTCTGGCAGGCCTGAAGCCTGCGATGGACGGGCAGGATTTTGCGGCGGCAACCGATGACCTGGCGGCTATTATTTTTACTACCGGTTCCACCGGGCCGCCCAAGGGCGTCCGGTATACCCACGGTATCTTTCATGCCCAGCTGCACCTTATTAAGAAGTACTACGGCATCGGGCCCGGAGAAGTTGATCAACCGGCCTTTCCTTTGTTTGCTCTTTTTTCCACGGCACTCGGTGCCCGTGCGGTTTTACCGGACATGGATCCAAGCAGGCCGGCTCAGGTCAATCCGAAGAAGTTTATTCGCAGCCTCATTGATGAGCAGGTGACCTACTCCTTCGGCAGTCCGGCGATCTGGAATGTGGTCAGCCGGTATTGCCTGGATGAG